>CAMVCQ010000049.1 GCA_947166015.1 uncultured Lachnospiraceae bacterium | reverse complement strand
AAGAAGAATTCAGATAAAAATAAGACGAAAAATAACAAAAATAAAAAAGAAAATAGAAGAGCAGATATCCGAAGCAGTTGCTCAGGAGGTAAGCCGAATTGCCGATGCCGAAGCAAATAGCGAACCAAAACCCGAGCAGCCCAAAAGAAAACATATCACGGAAACACTTGAGATCCCCAAAGAGGGCTTTGAAGCGGAGGATGAGGAGCTGAGCATACCGGATGCCCCTGTTGTAGAGAGTGTAGGAGTGCCGAAAACTCTGTCAGGCAAGCCGCTTGATGAGGAGTTTAGAGAGTCGTTTGAGGCGAGATACCTCAACAACAAAGGACAGGCTGAAACAGTTGGAACGCCCGTAGTCAGTGACAAAAAGAGCTCAGCTTCTGCGGAAGTCTAAAAGCTTTTTGCTGTGGAGGAGGATTACGAAGAAGGCCCTGAGGATATTTCGGCGCGAGGTATCAGGTATTGGACCACAAAAGATACCATAGCAAAGCTTCGGAGGGGAGATTTCGTACCACCGCACTTTGTGCTTGCCGGTGGTGAGGAAAAAACCGTCCTTACCATGTCCAAAAAGCTTTCCAAGGAACTTGCAAGGCTTGGTTATACATCGGCAAAAAAAGTTGTCAGGATCAGCAGTGAAAGGCTGAATAAGGTCAATATAACAGAGCAGATCGACAAACTTCTCGGCGCTTGCCTGCTTGTGACGGAAGCGGCCGAGCTTACAAAGGAAACAGTAGAGAATCTGCTTGATGTGCTGCACGAATTCGGTGAGGAATTCGTGGTCATGCTGGCCGGGCCTTTTGATGAGATGGATTGCTTTCTTGAGATATATCCGGAGCTTTCCGAACAGCTCGGATACAAAGTCAGGATGCTTCTATAGATATAATACGCTCAAAAATCAGTATTTCCCTTGACGGATATGTCAATTATATGGTAAAATAAAGGTTAGAGTTTTTATCTCAGGGGATACGGAGGATATGAGCAATATGATGAAGTATGCGATAAGAGGAGGAAATCCTCTATCCGGTGAAGTGACGATTGGAGGCGCAAAAAATGCGGCTCTTGGAATCATCGTTGCTGCTATCATGGCCAATGAACCGGTTACTATCGAAAATATTCCCGATGTTGACGATGTCAAGGTCCTTCTTGAAGCGATAGAGACTATAGGAGCTATCGTCGAGAGGATTGATGAGTCGACCGTTAGGATAAACGGTGCACTTATCAATGACACGAGTGTCGACAGAGACGCTATCCGCAAGATCAGAGGCTCATATTATCTGGTTGGAGCTCTTTTAGGAAAGTACAAAAAAGCTTTGGTGGCTCTTCCTGGAGGCTGTCAGATCGGAAGCCGTCCCATAGATCAGCATATCAAAGGCTTTGAACAGCTCGGAGCCAAAGTATCCATCCATCATGGAAAAATAGATGCAAAAGCCGACCGTCTTGTCGGCAATCATATATATCTGGACTGCCCGAGTGTGGGTGCTACCATCAATATCATGATGGCAGCGTGTCTCGCAGAGGGCAAAACCATCATTGAAAACCCCGCAAAAGAGCCTCATATAGTTGATGTGGCGAACTTTTTGAATAGCATGGGCGCAAACATAAGAGGTGCCGGTACCGACGCTATCAGGATCAGAGGTGTCGACAGACTTCACGGAAGTGAGTACTCGATCATCCCGGATCAGATAGAGGCCGGGACATTTATGCTTATGGTGGCCGCGACAAAAGGCGACGCTCTTATCAAAAATGTCATTCCCAAGCACTTGGAGGCTATCACGGCTAAGCTCATGGAGATAGGCTGCAAGGTTACGGAGTATGATGACTGTGTAAGGGTCAATGCCACGGACAGACTGTCTTATGCAAATGTAAAAACAATGCCTTATCCCGGATTTCCGACGGATATGCAGCCACAGATGACTACACTTCTTGCTCTGTCTCAGGGAACGAGTATTGTGACGGAGACTATTTTTGAGACGAGATTTAAGTATGTAGCAGAGCTCAGAAGAATGGGCGCAAATATCACTGTCGAGGGAAATGCAGCGTTTATAACGGGAGTTGAGGGCTTCACGGGAGCTGATGTAAGTGCGCCGGACCTGCGAGCAGGAGCAGCACTTGTGATGGCAGGGCTTTCTGCTGAGGGATTCACCTATGTGGATCAGATCCATTACATAGAAAGAGGATATGAGAGATTTGAGAAAAAAATCCGCGGACTTGGCGGAAGGATAGAAAAGATTGATGCGGATGATGACAGAGAGATCCGTAAATTCCAAATGAAGGTTAGTTAAAAATAGGTGCATATACAGTTGCACCTGAAGTTGAAAGGTGATGCCCGGGGGCATCATTTTTCTATAATACGACAACAAAAAATATAAAAATCTTACTACAATACGGAGGTTTCAAACCAATGAACGAAAGAACAGAGAACATTCTTCACGAGGTTGCGCAAGTTATCCGAGGTAAGGACAGAGAGATCAGACTTGTGATGACTGCCATACTTGCAGGCGGACACATACTTATCGAGGATGTCCCGGGAGTGGGAAAAACAACGCTTGCGGTCGCATTCTCAAGAGCGATGGAGCTTACCGAGAGGAGATTGCAGTTTACGCCTGACGTACTGCCTTCTGATGTGGTGGGATTTAACATGATAGGACCGGACGGCGAGTATCAGTACAAGCCCGGAGCTATTTTGTGTAACCTTCTTCTTGCGGATGAGATAAACCGTACATCTACCAAAACGCAGTCCGCACTTCTCGAGGTTATGGAGGAAGGGCAGGTAACTGTTGATGGTGTTACCAGACAGCTTCCTATCCCGTTCATCGTTATGGCTACGCAAAACCCGGTTGGATCGGCAGGAACGCAGATGCTTCCCGAGTCCCAGCTTGACAGATTTATGATAAGGATTTCCATGGGTTATCCTTCAATGGAAGAGGAGATGAGACTGATCAAAGAGCGTCAGGGAGCGAACCCGCTTGATTCGGTCAGAGAGATCATCTCAAAACAGGAGCTTGTGGCTATGCAGGAACAGGTAAGGCAGATACATGTGGATGACAAAGTGCTTGCCTATCTTTCAAAGATCGTTGACGGAACAAGAAATCATGCAATGCTCTCACTTGGGGTGAGCCCCAGAGGAACGCTTGCACTTATGGATATGTCCCGCGCCGGAGCGTATGTTGCGGGAAGGGCGTTTGTACTGCCTGAGGACGTGAAAACAGTGGCAGGGGCGGTTCTCGCTCATAGGGTGCTGCTCAATGGAAAAGCGAGAATGGCACATGTTACGGAAGAAGATGTGATCGAAGAGATCGTCAACAGAGTACCGGCTCCGAAGCTTGCATAAGTTTCGTAGGATAAGGACAGAAAAATGACCATTGGAACACTGATCTACGCCCTGCTATGTCTGATCGGCGTGTTTATATGTATATTCTATCTGGAATTCGGAACAGTTGCCCTGGTGGGTATACTTGTTTTTATTCCTCTCTTTATGTTAATCTTTTTGATTTTCATGAGAACAAGGGTCAGTGCGTCTGTAGACACCAAAAACCCCGTTTCCGAAAAAGAATCGATGGAGAAACCTGCAAGACCTGCAATAACATTATCTATCGAAAACCATAACAATCTTCTCCCTATCACAAAGGGAGTTGTAAAGGTAAGGTATGAAAACTATTTCACCGGCGAAAAAGGGAAAATGAAGGTTAAATTTTCAGTTGATGCCGGCAGAAAAAGAGATCGAAGGATCGTGGTCCCAATGATGAACTGCGGGGATATAGCGATAAATATCCGCAAGGTGAGGATTTTTGACTATCTGAGCATTTTTGCTTGGACAATCGGAAAAAAATATCACACCCAGCACGTGCTCGTGCTGCCGCCTACGAAAGAGTTCTACCTCGGAAGGCAGAGATGGTTCAATGAAACGGATGAGGACAGCGACAGGTTTTCATTGTACAAAAAAGGCGATGATCCGTCTGAGATATTTGACATCAGGGAGTATGTGGACGGAGACAGGATACAGCGTATCCATTGGAAGCTGACCTCGAAAACCGGTAAATATATGGTGAAGGACGGCTCGCTTCCGCTTGCAAAGGCACTGCACATTTTTATCGATCTGTGTATACCGGGAGAGAAAAATGCCCGCATCCATGATTCAAATCTTTTGGTGCAGGGGATATACTCTATCGGACTCTATATGATAGAAAACGCAATACCGCAGCATTTCATATGGTATGATGCGGAAAATGATATAGTTCAGGAGCGCCTGGTTGAGCAGGAGGAGGAGCTTTTGTGGATGTTCCAGGATCTGTTCAAAAGCAAGCCCACCGACAGACCGGGTGAGCTTGTCGAGGCGTACCTTGCATGGCAGGGAGGAAGACCGGTCGAATCCGCGCTGTATCTGACTGTGTCTGATCAGCCGGACCTTGAAAACAGCGGACTCGCAAGGAACAGGATTGAAGTTATGGACTTGAGGAGAGATAGTAGTGATCAAGAAGTCGAGTAAATTTACGAGATTCTTTATGGAAATGATCCAGGTGCTCATGGTGTATCTGGGTGTGTTTTCTGCACTCAATTGTATGGCGGGCTGCCTTGATCTCGTATACGACGGAATGATGGTCGCGCTCCTTCTAGGTGGCGGGGCTTTGCTGTTTTATGCATTTTTCTCGGTCCTTGAGACATTCAGAAGGGGTAAGCTCTACGGGATAGGCGGACTTCTCGTATTCTATGTTGCGCTCGCTATCAAATTCGGACGCGAGATATATCAGGGAACTATCACGATCGTAAATAGCTTTCTGAAGGCTTTTATGAATTTCACCGGGACAAATATCGAGCTTGTCTCGTATCTGGATGATGTAGATATAAGCGTTTCGTTTTCGGTCACGCTTGTTTTGATACTTGTAGGCGTATTGATGATCGCCATTATTAGTGCATTTTTCTATAGAAGAAGGAAATCAAGTATTTTTATACTGTGTACGGCTCCGTATGTGCTTGTGCCGTTTTTTGTCGGAAAAGTCGGAAGCTTCATCGACTTTTTCACATACCTTGTCATCCTGATAGCGGTTATCGGAACCAGACAGCAAAGGTCGAATTCCACCGACAGGAGACTCAGACAAAAGCTCTCCGTGATCCTTGTGATCGTCGGATTTTTGAGCGGTTTGATATCGTATCTGGTGATCACGCCCGAGAGGTACGAAAGAAACAAAGGTAAGCTTCTCGAGATCAAAAATACAGTGACGGCGCTCGGAAGCTGGAGCTATGACGATGTGATGGCCTGGGTAAAATCATATTTCAGCGGTGATGAGATAGAGTATGGAAAGATCGGAAACAAGGCAAATATCGGACACACCGGCAAGGTTATCCTGAAAATAAGCGGAGATCTCAACAAAGAGCACGGCTTGTATCTGAAGGGCTTTGTGGGTGATGTATATAAGGACAACAAATGGAGCTCCATCAAAAAAAATCCGGAGTACGATCAGGACCTGACAATGCTTGCGGCGCAAAAGATCACGCCCGATACCTACCATGTCCAGCTTCGTACAGATGTCGGAAATGAGCACAGAACAGGCGTTGATAATCTGTGGGCTACAGGAAGGCTCAGAGTCAGAAACCTAAGCTTTGGCTATGGAAACTACGTGATTCCGGTGCTTCCGGTGGAGGGTTACAATACCGAAAAAAACGGAAGGCTCAAGTCAAAAAATCCGGGTATCGACTACACGGAGGATTATTTTTATGAGTACCCTTATGTGATCAGAAAGCTTTTGCTCACGCCGACAGAGGACTTGGTAGATCCCGTATTTTGGACTGATTATGAAGACAAGACCAAGCTTTTGGAGACCTTTGCAAAAAAATATTATCTTGATGTTCCTGACGAGCTGAAAAAGATATGTAATGACTACAAAAAAAGCTACAAACAGGTGATAGATAACTACAACGACGGACAGGGAGATATAAGCGATGTCCTGAAAACAGTAAGGCAGTATATATCAGAGGATACATCATATTCCGAATCGCCGGGGAAAACACCATCCGGAAAAGACACGGTTGAGTATTTCCTGAAGGAGAGCAAAAAAGGGTATTGCTCCTACTATGCGACGGCGGCAGCGATGCTTCTGAGAAGTGTCGGGATCCCTGCCAGATATGTCGAGGGAGTATATGTGACGGATAAAGCCATCAAAAATGCCCTGCCCGAGGAAGTCGAGGTAAAAGACAAAGATGAGCACGCCTGGGTAGAGGTTTATGATAAAAGGTATGGATTTGTGACATTTGAGACCACGCCCGGTCGTGGAGAGCAGCTTGAAGAGGAAAAACAGGAGGATTCAGGCTACAACGGCGAAGGACAGGGTGAAGGAAACGACGCGACTGTCACACCGACGCCGATACCGAGTGAGGTTCCGAAAAACAATATGGAGTTTGAGGATATCGACGGAAACGAGGATCCGAGCGAAGAAACAGGCATGGACGGCGGCCGGCTTGGCACCGGCAAAGAGGATTCGACAGTTTTTGGAACGGTTATCACGATAGTCCTTGTCATCCTTTTGATCGCAGGTATCTGCGAGGGACAGAGGCGGATCCGAAAGATGCTCTACAGAAAAGGGCTCACAGGTCTCAAGGACAAGAGACGACGCATCAGGCTCACCCACAGACATCTTGCTAAGTACTTTGTAAGGCGGGGGATCGTGTACAGAGGTCAGACTACTGCAGAGCTTATCGAGCAGATGACGCAGACACTTGAAGTGCCGCAGACCACGGCGAGGTTCTATGTTGATATGGTATTTGCGGCTGCATTTGGACCGGACAATATCTCGGAAAAAGACATATTCAGGTTCAGAGAGGTCTGTGATGAGATATGCCGACACGCGTATAATGATGCCGGTATCATCAAAAAAGTGTTCTATATGTATGTTTTAGTACTTTGACAGTTGCAATAAAAAAAGTTTTCATATATAATGGATAAGAATTTGCAAAAAATATAAAAATAAAGAGGGCAGCAAAATGACAGAAAAAAAGATTATGCTTGGAAATGAAGCCATAGCAAGAGGGGCGTACGAGGCCGGAGTAAAGGTAAGTGCCGCGTATCCCGGAACTCCGAGTACGGAGATCAGCGAAAACATAGTTGCATACGACGAGATATACGCCGAGTGGTCACCAAATGAAAAAGTAGCTACAGAGGTGGCTATAGGTGCATCGATGAGCGGTGTCAGGGCGATGGCGTCAATGAAGCACGTCGGTTTGAATGTTGCGGCCGATCCGCTCTATACGGCGTCATATATAGGAGCAAACGGCGGACTTATGATCGTCGTTGCCGATGACCCGGGTCTGTACAGTTCACAAAACGAGCAGGATACAAGGGCTGTCGCAAGAGCGGCTCTCATCCCTGTTATCGAACCGTCTGATTCTCAGGAGGCCAAAGATTTCGTAGCGGAAGCGATGAGGATAAGTGAGGAGTACGACACTCCCGTGATCATGCGCACGACCACGAGACTCGGACACTCTCAGGGTGTTGTAGAACTCAAGGATAGAGTTGTTCCGGAGGACAAGCCTTATGAAAGAGATCCCGGGAAAAATGTCATGATGCCGGGAAATGCGATCAAAAGACACCTTGTCGTTGAGGACAGGATGAACCGTCTCGAAGCTGACGGATCGGATTTTGCCATAAATAAAACTGAGTACAAAGACACATCTATCGGATTTATCACAAGCGGTATTCCTTATCAGTATGTAAAAGAGGTATTCCCCGAGGCTTCTGTTTTGAAGCTCGGACTTGTATACCCGCTTCCGAAAAAACTCATAGAAGAATTCGCCTCCAAGGTAGACAAGCTCTATATAGTCGAAGAGCTTGAACCCGTCATTGAGGAACAGGTCAGAGCCTGGGGGATCGACTGCTACGGAAAGGACATTTTTACAAAGCAGGGAGAGTACAGCGCAAACCTGTTAAGAGAGGTCATACTTGGAGAAAAAGCAGAGATCAAGCCGTATGACGGATTGCCTGCAAGACCGCCGATATTGTGTCCGGGCTGCCCACACAGAAGTACATTTACGGTGCTCAAAAAGCTTAAACTCCACGCTGCCGGAGATATCGGATGCTATACGCTCGGTGCGGTTCCACCGCTTAGCGTGATAGATACAACTCTGTGTATGGGATCGAGTATTTCCACGCTTCATGGTATGGAGAAAGCAAAGGGCAAGGAATACATCAAAAACTGGGTAGCAGTTATCGGTGATTCGACATTTATGCATACGGGTATCAATTCCCTTATGAATATGGTCTACAACCAGGGTACCGGAACTGTGATCATCATGGACAATTCCACAACGGGAATGACAGGACATCAGGATCACGCCGCTACGGGAAAAACACTCAAAGGCGAGGTGGTTCCCGCGATAAACATATACGAGCTTTGCAAGTCACTCGGCATCAAAAATGTCACGAAGGCAGATGTGTTTGATCTGGAGAACTTTGAAAAGATCGTAAAAGAAGAGGTTGCAAAAGACGAGGTTTCAGTCATCATTGCCTGCGGCCCCTGCGCTCTTCTGAAGGGGATGAAATTCCCAAATGTATGTGTTCCGAATTCGGAAAAATGCAAAAAATGCGGAGCATGCTTAAAACCCGGATGCCCTGCGCTTACGAAAAATGAAGACGGAACCATATCTATAGACGAGACTATGTGTAACGGCTGCGGACTGTGTATGCGCACCTGCCCGTTTGGAGCCATAGATTCCGTAGAGCGAGAAGGGAGATAATCATGCAGACAAAAAATATAATGATAGTCGGAGTGGGCGGTCAGGGAACTCTTCTTACCAGCAGGATACTCGGGGCTATTATCAGAAAAGCCGGATTTGATGTGAAACTTTCCGAGGTTCACGGAATGGCTCAAAGAGGAGGCTCTGTTGTCACATACGTCAGATACGGAGAGAAGGTGTTTGAGCCCATCGTCGAGGAAGGACAAGCCGATGTGCTGATCGCATTTGAAAGACTTGAAGCTATGCGATATGCTCATTTTTTGAAGCCTGACGGAGTTATGATAGTAAATGACCAGCGCATGGATCCAATGCCTGTTGTGACAGGGGCTATGGAGTATCCCGAAAACATCATAGAGGATCTCGAGAAAAAATACAAGGTGATATCCATAGATGCGATGGATGAGGCAAAAAAACTCGGAAACCCGAGAGTTTTCAACACAATCATCATCGGACTTGCTGCAAAAAATATGGATTTTGAAAAACAGGACTGGCTTGATGTGATATCGGAAACAGTACCGCAAAAAACCGTGGATATCAACCAGAAAGCATTTTTACAAGGATACGAAGGATGATCATAGATATTCATACACATACTTATCCGGACAAGATAGCGGAAAAAACCGTCGAAAAGCTTTCCGATTTGGCAGGTATCAAGCCTCATACGAACGGAACTCTTGACGGACTTGTGGAGTCGACCAAGGAGGCCGGGATAGACTACTCAGTCATACTTCCGGTCGCGACCGATCCGCATCAGGTGCCGACTATAAATGAGTACGCGTATAAAACAAATATCTCGTACAAAAGAAAAGGTATCATTTCGTTCGGCGGAATACACCCCGACTCACCTGACATTGCCAGGGTGATCCGGGGGATTGCGTCTCTGGGGATCAAAGGAATAAAACTACATCCTGATTATCAGGGAGTATTTTTCAATGATGTCAGATACAAAAGGATAGTTATGACGGCAGCGTCATACGGATTATGTACGATAGTGCATGCCGGTGTGGATATAGGAATGCCGGAGCCTGTCCATACAACGCCCGATATGGTACGAGAGGTGATAAACGAGACAGGAGCGAACAGAGTGATCCTCGCGCACATGGGCGGATGGCGCATGTGGGATGAGGTTATGGAAAAGCTCGTCGATCTGGACATTTTTTTGGACACATCGTTTTCGACGGAAGCGGTTGAGCCCGACGGGATGCTTGATGAGCAAAAATTCACCGAGATGGTCAGGGCGTTTGGTGCAGAGAGGATACTGTTCGGAAGCGATTCGCCGTGGGGCAGTCAGAAAAAAAGCCTCAAGTGGATACAAAACACCTCGCTTCACAAAAATGAAAAAGAGATGATACTCGGTGCCAATGCGGCGGGTATCCTTGGGATAAAATAAAGGGAATTCTCAAAACGGAGGATGCATATGTTTGAAGAAGAACTTGAAGGAAGATCGGGGTCTGATTACGATGATTCACAGACTCTTTTGGCTGAGGACAGAAGACGCGCCGAGGTCAGGAAGATCAGAAAATATGTAATCATAGGAATAGCGGGAGGACTGGCGCTTGTCGCTCTTGTTACCGCTATTGTTTTGTGGAGGATCAATGCGCCGAGCTCCGATCAGGAGGATATCTCGACGCTTTTAAACATTTCCGGAGATGAGGTTGCTATAGTAGCCGATACGGAGCTGAAAGAGGAAAAAGGCATACTTGTGGATGACAAGGTATACATACCCTCGGCAGCGGCGTCATCATACTTTGACGACAGATTGTACGTGGACAAAAGCGAAGGGATACTTACTTACATAGACGGCAAAAAGATAAAAGATATAAAAGTAAAAGAAAAAGTTGACGGCAAAAAACCACTCATAAAAAGAAAAGGTGAGTACTATATCCTGCTTGATTATATCATAGCAAACGGGGCATGTGATTGTGTCCAATACAATGATCCGACAAGGGCGGTTGTGTTTAAGGACAGAAACAGACAGTACGGGATCATAACTCTTCAGGAGGATGCCAGAGTACGCAAAGGCCCCGGTAAAAAATACCCTTACTATGAAGATATAAAAGCCGGAGATATAGTGTATGCGGATGCGTCCAAAAAACCTGAAAACGAGTTCACACCTATCGTGGCAAGGGACGGAGTTTCGGGATATATTCCAACTGAGTGTATCAGAAGTACCGAGAATAATGTAAGGGAATTTGAGTCAAAGCCGACATCGTTTGCCAGGAAAAAAATGTCCGAAAACCTCTGTCTCGGCTGGCACAATATTTCCTCAAAAGGGATCACATCCCTGCCGGCAAATATAAGCGAAGCAAAAGCGCTAAATGTGCTTTGCCCGACTTGGATCGCTATCAAAGGAAACCACGGTGAAATAGAGTCAGCGGCGAATTCCGAATATGTTTCAAAAGCGCATTCCGCCGGCAAAAAAGTGTGGAGCACGGTATCTGATTTTAAGTACAAAAACTATAAGCATGCGGAAGTCCTCGGAAAAATGAAAAACAGAAGAAGGCTTATAAATAACATTATTTCAGAGGCAAAAAAATACAAGCTTGATGGACTGAATGTCGATTTTGAAGATGTCGGAACAAAGACATCAAAAGCGTATCTCCAGTTTTTCAGAGAGCTTGTGATATATGCGCACAAAGAAAAACTCATAGTTTCGACGGCAGTCCGTCCGGTTACGGAGTACAACAACGCCGTGTTTAATTACGCCGAGCAGGGCAGGGTTGCAGACTATGTGATAGTGATGGCCTACGATGAGCACACAACAAAAAAACAAAAGGACAAGGATGTTGAAGCGGGCTCGGTTGCCTCAATAGAGTTTGTAAAAAAAGCCTGCGAGGATATCCTTGCATATGTCGATGCGGAAAAAACGGCGATAGGACTTCCGTTCTATACAAGACTTTGGAAAGAGACCAAGAAAAAAATAACCGCGGAAGTGCTTGATATGGCAGGCGCCGAGGAATGGGTATGGAAAAACGGACTCTCTCCGAAATGGAATGACGAAACCGGACAGTACTATGTTGAGAAAAAAATAGGCAAAGCAACATACAAGCTTTGGAGTGAAAACAACAAATCAATAGAGACCAAGCTCAGTGCCGTCAAGGCAGCCGGTATAGAGAACTACGCCTTTTGGGCTGTCGGACAGGAGCAGGGCTTTGTGTGGCATACTGTAGGTGAATACGCAAAGCTGTCATAAAGCTGTATGGATATATAAAAGTTAAGCTTGTTAATATGTCAATTATATGTTAAAATAGGAGATGTGTATGCGGACCAAGGTTATCCGGTGGAATTCTTCCGATGGATATGAGATAACAGATCTTCGCGAAGCTGCAGGGATCATCAGATTCGGCGGGCTTGTCGCTTTTCCGACCGAAACAGTTTACGGACTCGGATGTGACGGACGAAGCTCCGAGGCGGCAGCAAAGGTCTATGAGGCAAAAGGAAGACCTTCCGACAATCCTCTTATACTTCACATAGCCGATAGGGAGATGCTTGACGATCTGGTAGGCGAGATACCTGAGGTTGCAACGAAGCTTATTGAGAATTTTTGGCCGGGGCCTATGACACTGGTCTTTACGAAATCGGACAAAGTACCGAAACAGGTGACCGGTGGGCTTGAAACAGTGGCAGTCAGGATGCCTGCTCACGCAGGTGCGGCAGAGCTTATAAGGGCTGCAGGCGTACCTATCGCGGCACCCAGTGCAAATCTTTCGGGGAAACCAAGCCCCACGGATGCCAAAGCCGTTATAGAAGACCTTGACGGTCGTATCGATATGATCATAGACGGCGGCGAGGTCGGTATAGGATACGAATCAACGATCATTGATGTTACGGGACTCAGACCTGTTATACTCAGACCCGGATTTATCACAAAAGAAATGATAGAAGAGGTGATCGGCAAGGACAGCGATGTTGAAGCTGTGATCGATTCAAGTGATGATTCCGTTACACAGGCGCCAAAAGCACCCGGCATGAAATACAAGCATTATTCTCCTGAAGCACAGGTGACTGTGGTACGAGGAGATGAAGCTCAGGTAGAAGAAAAGATAAATGAGCTCGTGCGTCAGTTTCCATCGGATTCGGTGGGGATACTGACAACCGAGGAAAGACGAAATATATATGATTACGGTGTGGTGCTCGACATAGGATCGGAAAAAGAGCACACACTTGGACAGAAATTATACGCTTCTCTGCGAGACTTTGACAGGTTTGGAGTCCAAAGAGTCTATGCCGAAACATTTTTTGGAAATGACAAAGAGGATGCGTTGATGAACCGCCTTATGAAGGCGGCGGGCGGAGAGGTTATCGACCTCAGAAATTACAAAAAGGTCGTGTTTGTATGCAAGGAAAACTTAAACCTTTCCCCCATGTGCGAATGGATACTCAAAAGCATTCTCATGGATAAATCGCTTGAGATCTGCTCAAGAGGGCTGGTGGTGCTATTTGAGGAGCCGGTCAATGCAAAGATCATATCGGTTCTCGGTAAGCATTGCATACCGTGCCGGGATCAGGTTTCGAGACAGCTAAAACAGTCGGATATCGATGACGACACGCTTGTTATCACTATGAGCTTCACGGAAAAAGTCAAAGTCGTTGAAGACTTCGGAATGACCGAGCATGTATATACCTTGCGCGAGCTTGTCGGACTTGAGGACGATGTGACAGACCCGTACGGTGGCGATGAACAGGCCTACGAGGATACATATAAGGAATTAAAAGATCTTTTATACGAAGTGAAAAAAAGAATGGGTTGGGTTTGACCCATAGAAAAAATCGGGGCATTTTTGAAAAATGCTCCGGAATGGCGGTGAAAAAATGATAGCGATCGGTTGTGATCACGCAGGATTTGAATTAAAAGAAGAGATTGCTAAGCATCTTGCAAAAAGAGGCCTGCAATACGAGGATTTCGGATGCTACTCCACGGATTCGGTTGATTATCCGATTTATGGAAAAAAAGTTGCCCACGCAGTAGCGACCGGAGAGTATGAAAAAGGTATCATTATCTGTGGTACCGGGATAGGAATCTCAATCTCGGCAAACAAGGTCGTGGGTGTCAGGGCGGCTCTTTGCGGAGACTGTTTTTCGGCGGAGGCAACAAGACTTCATAATGATGCAAATATTCTTGCGTTAGGGGCGAGAGTCACCGGACCGGGACTTGCACTGAAGATCGTAGATACATTTTTGGATACACCTTTTTCCGGTGAAGAGAGGCACCGGAGAAGGATAGACTTGATAGAAGAATAGAAAAAATCAGAAGAGGGAAAAGCTATGTTTGGAATTATAGGTTGCGGAAATATGGGAGAGGCCATACTTGGCGGGATTCTCGGGGCAAACATTTTTAAGCCTGAGGAAGTGATTGTTTCACACCTTGAGCAGTCGGCACTTGACAGGCTTCACGAAAAGTACGGCGTGCAGACAACGATCGACAACAAAGAGGTTGCATCAAAAGCGGATGTTATGCTTATCAGCATCAAACCATATCAGTTCGAGGAGGTTATCCCTCAGATCAAAGACGAGGTGGGTGACGACAAGCTTGTGATATCAATAGCTGCAGGACAGACGCTCGACTCGATCATGGGGTATTTCGGAAAGGCGATACATTTGGTCAGAACCATGCCGAACACACCTGCCTTGGTTGGCGCGGGTGCTACGGGAATGTGTTTTTCAGACCTTGTAACGGAGGATGAAAAAGGCCTTGCGGTGAGCATTTTTGAGAGCTTTGGTATAGTATCTGTTGTGCCGGAGAGACTTATAGATACGATCATCGGTGTCAGCGGAAGCTCGCCTGCGTACGTATTTATGTTTATAGAGGCTATGGCTGATGCTGCTGTGGCAGACGGTTTGCCGAGAGCAGACGCATACAAGATGGCAGCTCAGGCTGTTTATGGAAGTGCAAAAATGGTCCTCGAGACCGGTAAGCATCCCGGTGAGCTAAAAGACATGGTCTGCTCGCCTGCGGGAACCACTATTGAAGCGGTCAGAGTCCTTGAAGAGTTGGGATTCCGCTCGGCTGTTATCGAAGGACAGATGGCTTGTGTTGAAAAAGCCAGGGAGCTTGCAAACGGCTGATGAGAAAAAGGGACGACGAAAAAAACAAAAGAGAAATATTCAAAGCATTGTCATTGATACTGCAGATAGGACTTTCTATACTTGTCTGTATGGCTATGAGTATGGGGATAGGGTATTATCTCGACAAGCTGTTTAACACAAGGTTTATCATACTGATATTTATGGTGATCGGGTTTCTTGCATCGATCAGAAGTATGCTTGTTTTGACGGGAAAATATAAACCCGGACAGATGCACAAGGACGAGGAGCAAAAAGAAGATCAGACAGACAGTGACTGAGTTTCTGCATATGAAGGGTACTTTGCACCTGCGATTTTCACAAAGTAAACACTTGATCAGTATTTACTTAAATTATAATGATGGACATAACAAATGGTAATTAAAGCAAAAACCGAAAAGGATACCGTAGCAAAAAAAACACTGTATCATATATGGTATGGGATATGGATAATATGTGCGATAGTGATCGCCGTGGGAATCTGGTTTTGCAAAAACAAATTATCGTTTGCATTGGGTGAAGTGTCAGGAAGTCTGATCGCGACTTTGCTGATGCTGCATATGTATCACTGTATAGACAAAGAACTCGATATGACTCAGGCAAAAGCGGTTATGCATTCGCGATTTAACGGGATCATCCGTTTGGTGATCGAGGTTGCGACCGTTGTGGGATGCTTTTACATATCGGCCTGGATAAATCCGTTTGCACTACTTGCGGGATTGTTTGGAAGAAAGATTTCGGCTGTTTTGGTACCTTATGTTTTTGAGAGGGAGAGAAACGGTCAGATGCTTCCGGAGGATGAGAAGCTGATGATCAGGTATGGCAGACTGCCAACGGAAAAAGAGCTGGAAGAAATGGAAGACAGTGAAACAACAGAAGATATAAATCCGGAATAAATGAAAAAACAGCAACAGGGAGGGTATACGAATGGATGTAGATTTTTATGTACATGGTTATCAAAAGCTGAATGTATTTGGTGCGGATGTATACATAACTACAACTCATGTATGTCTTGCGATAGTTATGGTTATACTGATAGCATTTGCGATCGTCTGTAACCGTGTGATAAAAAAAGCCGATCCGACAAAAACACCTACAGGGCTTTTGAATGTAATAGAGCTTTTGGTGGAAACGGTTGATAACCTTGTGCTCAGCAACATGGGAAAAACGCTTGCACCCAAATTCAAAAATTATATCGGAGTTGTTTTTACGCTTATCATAGTTTGCAACCTTTCCGGATTGTTCGGACTCAGACCTCCGACTGCTGACTATGGTGTGACTCTTCCGCTGGCACTTATCACATTTGCTATGATCCAGTATCAGGGATTCAAGTGGCAAAAGATGGGCAAGATAAAAGGACTTTTCGAACCTATATTTTTGTTCCTGCCGGTGAATATCATCAGTGAGTTCGCGACACCGATTTCGTTGTCACTGCGTCTTTTTGCCAACATACTTTCGGGAACTATGATGATGGCACTTATCTACGGATTGTTGCCGAAATTCATACTTATCGCATGGCCGGCAGCTTTGCACGGCTACTTGGATGTCTTCGCAGGTGCTCTGCAGGCATACGTATTCTCGATGCTTACGATGGTATTTATCGCCAATGCCGCCGATATTGATGAATAAGGCTCAGTGTAGAAGAAGCGGCATTGCAAACGACGCCGTGATTTAGAAAGAATTAGAGTAATTATTGCAGTCAGCGTCGTTTTAAATGCAGCCGATATTGATGAATAAGGCTCAGTGTAGAAGAAGCGGCATTGCAAACGACGCCGTGATTTAGAAAGAATTAGAGTAATTATTGCAGTCAGCGTCGTTTTAAATGCAGCCGATATTGATGAATAAGGCTCAGTGTAGAAGAAGCGGCATTGCAAACGACGCC
>CAMVCQ010000048.1 GCA_947166015.1 uncultured Lachnospiraceae bacterium | reverse complement strand
TTCCACTTAATCTTGGTGTTCAAAGTTGTTTCACTATTTAATTATCAATGTTCAAAAAAATTAGACGCTTTCGTGTTCCTCAGCGCGTCAGCAAGTAGTATCTTATCAAAAATATATCTCAATGTCAACACTTTTTTTTTATTTTCCACATTTTTTTTTGCAGCTTTCCTTCAACCCCCTAAATATAGGCGTTTCGCGAGTTGATAATCAATATAATGTGACCGATTGATGTAGTCGATCGATGTATCCAACTGATATAACTGCTCCATGTTACTGACTGATATAAAGTCGGCCGATCAATAACGCCGGTGCTTTTGTCACTCAGCGCACAATGTACTCCCCGGTACAGCGCTAAATGACAGTTGACCGGCTCTTAATGATAAACCTGATTTCAAATTACATTATATAGAAAGAACTGCCTCTTTCATAGACTTCACATACTCGCCAATCTTTTCGGGAGCATCCTTACCGTATTTTTCCAGAAGCTTGATTATAGCGGATCCAACTATGGCACCGTCTGAAATCGCAGCCATTTTTGCCGCCTGCTCAGGTGTAGAGATACCAAACCCTATCGCACATGGGATATCCGTGTTTTCTCTCACAACCCTTACTATGGAATCAAGGTCAGTCCGGATCTCACTTCTGGTTCCCGTAACGCCGAGACTTGACACTATATATAGAAAACCTTTTGCTTCCTTTGCAATTTTTGCAATCCTGTTTTCCGATGTCGGCGCTACGAAAGATATCAAATCCATATCATTTTTGTTACATATAGACTCAAATTCGTCCTTTTCTTCATATGGAATGTCCGGCAAGATCAATCCGTCTATTCCTATATCTGCACATTTTTTTATAAATGTTTCCGAATCCCTGGAAAAGACTACATTGGCGTAAGTCATAAAAACCATAGGTATGGAAATGTCCTTCCTGAGCCTTTTTACCATTTCAAGCACATCGTCAACCTTCAGCCCTTTCGAAAGAGCACGCATATTTGCAGCCTGGATAACCTCCCCCTCAGCCGTCGGATCCGAAAAAGGAATCCCAAGCTCTATCAGATCTGCTCCTGCATCGACCATTGCCCTTACCGCAGCCTCAGTTGTCTCTATGTCCGGATCACCGCAGGTTATAAATGGTATAAACGCTTTTCCATTCTTGAACGCATTTGCAATTTTACTCATGAACATCCTCCCCTCTGTACCTGGCGATAGCTGCACAATCCTTGTCACCTCTTCCGGATACTGTGACAACTATTATCTTGTCTTTGTCCAATTTCGGTGCAATTTCCATAGCGTACGCGAGTGCGTGCGATGATTCGATTGCGGGAATTATACCCTCAATTCTCGAAAGATACTCAAATGCATTTACCGCCTGGTCATCTGTTATCGCCACATATTCGGCGCGTCCCGTATCGTGCAGGTTTGCGTGCTCCGGTCCGATTCCCGGATAGTCAAGTCCCGCAGAAATAGAGTACACCGGCGCGATCTGTCCATCCTCGTCCTGGCAAAAATATGATTTCATTCCGTGAAAAATGCCCAGCCTGCCGGTTGAAATGGTAGCCGCAGTTTCAAATGTATCTATACCGCGGCCTGCCGCTTCACATCCGATCAGTTTTACATCCTTATCTTCTATAAAATGATAGAAGCTTCCTATAGCATTTGACCCACCGCCCACGCAGGCTATGACCGCATCAGGCAGTCGTCCCTCTTTTTCGAGCATCTGTGACTTGATCTCTTTTGATATGACTGATTGAAAATCTCTCACTATGATCGGGAAGGGATGCGGCCCCATCACGGACCCCAGGCAATAATGTGTATCCGCCACTCGTTTTGTCCACTCCCTCATTGTTTCCGAAACTGCGTCCTTGAGTGTGGCTGTTCCTGATTTTACAGGCACGACCTCCGCCCCGAGAAGTCTCATTTTGTATACGTTTAACGCCTGTCTTTTGGTATCCTCTTCACCCATAAAGACAACGCATTCCATATCAAGAAGCGCTGCAGCGGTCGCGGTCGCAACTCCGTGCTGACCGGCTCCGGTCTCGGCGATAAGTCTGGTCTTGCCCATTTTTTTTGCCAAAAGAGCCTGACCTAAAACATTGTTTATCTTGTGAGCTCCTGTGTGATTGAGATCCTCTCTTTTCAGGTATATCTTCGCTCCACCCAGATCTTTGGTCATCCTCTCGGCATAGTATAACCTGGACGGCCTTCCCGCGTATTCGTTGAAAAGCCTGCTCAGCTCCTCATTGAATTCCGGATCATTTTTGAACTTCTCATACGCCTCTTCAAGCTCGTTCACGGCATTCATCAGTGTTTCCGATACATATTGTCCTCCGTGAATACCAAATCTTCCTTTTTTCAATATGTTAACCCCCGTTTCTAAATTTAGTTTGTCACAATACGACCATCAAAAATCGGAAATCTCCGAAGTCTTTCTGACTGCATCAACAAAAGCCTGCATTTTTTTCGGATCTTTTTTCCCCTCGGTCTCTATCCCGGAGCTTACATCCACTCCATACGGCTGCAATCCTTTGACAGCCTCTGCGACATTATTCGGATCAAGGCCTCCTGCAAGTATATAATCCCTTGAAATTCCTTTGATTAGGGATGTGTCAAATCGTTTTCCTGTCCCGGTTCCGGAATCTAAAAGCACTATGTCTGCATCACTATCTTCCGCTTTTGCTATATCTTCTTCCGATTTAATGGTAAAAGCTTTTATGATGATTTTATCAGTCTTTTCTTTTAATTGTCTGATAAATTCGTTATCTTCGTTCCCGTGCAGTTGGATTGCATCTATAGTGCCTTCACCTGCGATAGAAATGATCCTTTCGATATCATCATTTACAAATACTCCGACTTTTTTTGTTTCTTGCCCAACATCATTGCACCATCGTCTGACCATCTCCGGATCCACGCTCCGCCTGAAGCCTTTCGCAAGGATGAATCCGATATAGTCCGCCTCAAGAGCACACGCCGCCTCAACATCCTCTTTTCGCATCAGACCGCAGAGTTTGACTTTGGTTTGGTTTTCTGTATTCATCACTCCACCCTCTATCATCGTTCAAGACTTCATACAACTGACTTCCCGGTGAATGATAGCCTTTTTTTAAAAATGCACCACCATCTTTCGATCCGCTGTGTGGCTTTCAAAGCATGTAATTCCGGTTTTCAAATACCCTTCAACTCGTTTAGCTTAGCCTTTTTGTCAGCCGCCCTCATCATCGTCTCTCCAACAAGTACAGCATCAGCGCCCATTTCCCGCACATATCTGATGTCTTCAGCTGTCTCGATACCGCTTTCAGATACAAATAGCACATTATTTGGTATTATTTTTCTTAATTTCAGACTATTTTCCTTGTCAACCGAAAAATCCTTGAGATTGCGGTTATTGACTCCGATTATCGACGCACTCACGGAAAGAGCAGTCCTGATCTCAGCTTCATCATGTGCTTCAACAAGCGCATCAAGTCCAATTTCAGAGCATATCTCCAGATACTCGGCAAGCTCTTTCTCGGAAAGAATAGCCACAATGAGCAAAACTGCCGATGCCCCCAGAAGCTTCGCCTCGTAGATCATATACGGATCCACTACAAAATCCTTTCGAAGGCATGGTATGCTGACATTCTCCGATATCTCTTTTAGATACTTATCCGAACCCAAAAACCACTTCGGCTCGGTAAGGACAGATACCGCATCCGCTCCCGCAGCATCATAATCCTTTGCGATTTCAAGATAAGGAAACTCCTCAGCAATAACCCCTTTTGAAGGTGACGCTTTTTTGCATTCACATATGAACGACAGTTCCTCCTTCGCAAGAGCTTTTTTAAAAATGTTCCCTCGGCCGGGTAAAGCCAGCGATTTTTCTTTTACTTCCTCGTACGGAAGCCTTTCCTTGGATATGCTCACCCTTTCGCGCGCATACGCCGCAATCTCGTCAAGAATTGTCATTTATACAAACACCCCTATATTTAGTATCCTGTCATCTGTTGCTTACTTCGATAAACTTCTCAAGTGTTTTTGTCGCTTCACCGGAATCAATGATCTTTGCAGCGAGCTTCACACCCTCTTCTATGCTGTCAGCTTTTCCTCCAATGCACAGAGCAGCTCCGGCATTCATAAGAACAGCGTCTCTTTTGTGTCCTGTTTCTCCGTTTAGTATCGCTCTTGTGATCGCTGCGTTTTCCTCAGGTGTACCACCTTTGAGATCATCGCGGGTGCAGCGCTCCAATCCGAATTTTTCCGGAGAGATTTCAAATGTCCTGTACCATCCGTCCTTGATCTCAGAAACAAGTGTCGGCGCACTCATTGATATCTCATCCAGCTTGTCTTTTCCATAGACAACCATCCCTCTTTTTACCCCAAGACTGACAAGAACTCTGGCAAGCGGCTCAACCAGATACTCATCATACACTCCAAGAAGCTGCATCGTAGGGCTTGCAGGATTTGTCAGTGGCCCAAGGATATTGAACACCGTTCTGAAACCAAGCTCTTTTCTGATAGCTCCGACATATTTCATAGATGTGTGATACTTTTGTGCAAAGAAGAAACACATTCCGACTTTGTTCAAAAGCTCGATGCATTTTTCCGGGCTCTGCTCGATATTTACACCCAACGCTTCGAGACAGTCCGCCGTACCGCATTTCGATGAAGCTGCTCTGTTTCCATGCTTTGCGACCTTGATGCCTGCTGCTGCAGTTACGAGAGCGGATGTCGTGGAGATGTTGAAACTGTGCGCCCCGTCTCCTCCCGTCCCAACTATCTCGAGCACATCCATACCGGTATCGACCTTGGTCGCGTGATCACGCATTGCTGCAGCACATCCCGCTATCTCATCGGTCGTCTCGGCTTTTGCACTTTTTGTGGAAAGTGCTGACAAAAATGCCGCGTTTTGTGTAGGAGTTGTCTCACCGCTCATGATCTCATTCATCACGGTGTACGCTTCATCGTAGCTTAAATCCTCCTTGTTTACGATCTTTACGATTGCTTCTTTGATCATTTTGGTTACCCCCTATTAAATTAATGTGGCGTTGACCGGGACCGTACTGTATTTTTTCCGTAAAAAAAATCCCGACAGCAATACACAATGCTGTCGGGACAGGAAAATTCATACCTGCGGTGCCACCCGGCTTGATGATAACATCATCCACTCAACGCATACCAACATATGCTGAACTTTTTTAACGAAGGTTCAACTCCGTCTCCCATACTTGTGATACTCACTTTCAGGTCGCCCTCAGAAGTCCATTCGGCAAAAGACTATTGTCCTTTTAACACTTCCCGCTGCCATCTCACCGCCGGCAACTCTCTGTAAGGAAGGAGGTTTTGCTTACTCACTCTTCATCAACGGTTTGTCGTAGTATATCACGAAACAGTTATTATTGTCAAGAATTTTTTTGCGATCACATCTGCAGGAGTGCTTCCACCTGGTCGCGCTTTTCAAAAAGCACGCAACCGCCTTTGTGATCATCTTTCAAAACACCACCTTCATTTAGCGCTTTGAACAGCGGTGATCGGATAGCCTCTCGAAGCGAGGTATCTTTGACATTTACATCTGAGTATGGTGAAAACGGGCAGGGCTCGGCTCCTCCATGAGAGTTTATATGGAAAAATCCCCTCCCTGCAGCGACACACCCTCCCGAGCTTTTTTCATCACCCGGAAATGATACAAATACCATCTCCGTATGCGTCTCTCTAAGTGTCGATATCCTACTTTTTATATAATCTCTTTCCGCATCACCTATTGCCAGTTCGGGACTATCTCCGGTTGTCGGGACAAATTCAACGAAGATCACGGCCTTGCAGTTTTTGGTTACAAGCTCCTCAAGAAAACTGTCCGAAGTAACCTCCCGTAGATTCTCAGTGGTAACTGTCACGGACACGCCAAATATCAGGTTATTTTTGCTGAATATATTCATATTTTTTATAAGGATGTCATATATTCCGTCGCCTCTTCGTTCATCTGTTGTCGTTTTTTTACCCTCTATGCTGAGCACCGGAACTAGATTTCGACATTTGTCAAAAAGACTGAAATACTCATCATCTATATATGTACCGTTTGTAAAAATCGGAAAAAGAATATTTGGTTTTTTGCCGGCGATATCGATCACGTCTCTGCGAAGTAGCGGCTCTCCGCCCGCCAAGAGGATAAAGCTGACACCAATTTCCTCAGCCTCATCAAAAACATCCGCCCACTCATCAGTCGTAAGTTGATCGACAGGCTCATCGTCAGTCGTGGCCTCGTTGCATCTGGAATAGCACCCTGCACAGTGAAGATTGCACTCGCTGGTAATGCTTGCGATCAAAAACGGTGGGATATGCTCTCCCGCCATTTCAGACACTCTCCTTTTTTTTGAGGCTTTTTTGCTGGCTGCGGCAAACTTTAGCATAAATGCGCTTTCTCTCGGATTGCGAAAGGTCGCCCTGACAGCGTCCTGCACCACGCGCTCCACACCTTTTGTCATATAAGCCTGTATATCAAAGCCGGTATCCGTATTGTTCTCCATTTTTCCTCCTGCCAAAATCCCGATCAAAACTACCAAAGAAACGCTGATCAAAGCTTTTGTAATTCGTTCGAGTTGATTAACTATAATCATACCACACGGTCTTTAACATTACAAGAAGCATCCGCATCTGTTTATTTTTTAGACATTATAGCCATTTTGTTTGAACGATTTTGAATGCTGTGATAGTATTTATCTATCAGAACAGCGCCAAAAATGTTTCGGATGAACTACAGAATGGGAGATGATTAATATGATTACAACAACACAAAACTACTTGATCGAAACACCTGCAGCAACAGATGTGACTCTAAATCGCTGGTACGACATTTGGATGGAAAACTACAAAATAGGACGCATCAAACCGACCACCATCGACACATACAACTGGCTATACGACAAGCATATCAGATATACGATAGGCGAGCACGCCCTCAGAGAATTTCACCCGGTACACATCCAAAAGCTATACAATGATTTTTTAAAAAAAGGGTATTCGGCAAAGTACCTAAATACGCTCCACTGCATGCTAAACAGCCTTTTTAAGACCTCTATGATAAATGAACTGATTGACATCAACCCGTGCTCTTTTGCAGACAGACCTTCCGGCGAGGTCATTGAGCGGAGAGTGTTGAGCGTTGAAGAAGAAAAAATGATCCGAACGGCAATCCGGCAAAAACGATTCAGCCACATAGAGCCCGCAATTACAACTCTTTTGGGAACGGGGATGAGGATAGGCGAGCTGCTCGGCTTGAGATGGGACGATGTTCACATTTTTGATAATAACACAACAGTTTTGGGAGTTGCCCCATCAAGCTTCATCACCGTAAGTCACACACTGGTACGCATAAAAAACCCAGACCACATCGGGAGCAGGCATGTACTTCAGCTTCCAAAAACAAAGAATTCCATCAGAGTGATACCACTTCAGAAATCAGTGATCGAAGCACTAAAAAGGCAAAAACTGATACAGGAAGAATATCAAAAAAGTAATCTATGGGAACCTGACAGGGAATTTGAGGGATTGGTTTTCGCGGGAAAAAAAGGGCAGCCACAATGGAGATCCACGGTTGTGTCGAGCATAGACACAGTCGTTCGATATATAAACGAGCAGGAAAGGATAAAAGCCGCAAGCGCCGGTCTCACCCCTCGAGAGATAAAGCCTGTCCTGCCGCACTCACTCAGACACACATTTGCAACGCGGTGTCTTGAGGCGGGAATCCCGGCAAAGGTCGTGCAGGAGTGGTTAGGTCACGCAAGTATAAAAATGACCATGGATCTGTACACCCATGTTTCTGTCTCTCTATCGGCAGAATATATGTTAAGCCTTGAGGCAAATAGAACAATCGCAAAATAAAACCGCCAATCTGACACAGATCAAAACCGGCGGCATACACAATCCGAACATTTTTGGCATTTTTCCATCCGCAAAACAGATTATTATTGATCAACGAGTTTCTTTTTCATTTTTATGTTAAATTTCCTTCCTGATCAGTTCAGCTTTCCTGCCCTGAACTCCTTGACTTTTTCTGAAAGAATCTCCAATTCATCTTTTGACAGCTCCGGGAGTTGTTCTATTTTGTCAAAAAATGTCTCGATTGATTCGGCATTTTTGCGCTTCATAATCTCAGTGTAGAAATTCACAACCACGCCTGTGATAAGAGCGACAACCAAGGTTGAATACAATGTAATAACAACGGATACTATTTTCGGAAGCAATGTGGTCACGACAACATCGCCAAATCCCGCCGTCGAAAACACCGCATAGCAGTACCAAAGTGAATCCAGATAGGTATGAATACCGGGTTCTGTTATCCATATGGCAAGAGCAGCAAGTAGCACAAAAACAACATAACCGGTCAGTATCCGATCGGTACGGGTTTGCTTTAGGATCATCCCCAGTATCCTTAGCTTTTTCATGATGAGATAATCTCCTTTTTTGTTATTAACTCAATCTATAACACATTTCTATGCACATACGGCCGTTATGATACGGGCATTTCCACTGATGGACCATACCTCTTCCAAGATCAGTTGAGCCGTCCTCAAGGATATTTTCAAACCATTCACCGCACCTTGGGTCAATAAGCTTCTCAAGTATAAATGAAAATATCTCTTCAGAGGTTTTTTTGTGATCGGTTCGTTTGGAGCATTTTTGATATGAATTGTAAAACCCAATGACAGACTCAGCCTGAACCCACCATACAAACTTTTTGTCAACAATGCCGTTTTCAGCCTCGTTATAGATGGCCTTTGCATTTTCGTCATACGCGTATTCTTTAACTTTTTCCGCAAGGACATCTGACATTGCATGGATTTTTTTTGTGTACTCAGGGTCACCCAGCAACTCAGCTGCCCTGTCAAGAAGCCAGGAAGTCTCGATATCGTGTCCATACGAGTACAGGTCTATAAGCGAGTTGTACTCGAGATCAAAAAACACTCTCATCCTTCCAAGCTCTTTGTCGAAAACCTTTGCTTCAAAAATGTCCACTATAGCTTTTAGCTCGTCGGCGACAGTTTTGTTTTTTTCTGCTTTGTAGAGATTGCTGTATGCTTCGAGCACATGAAGAAGCGTGTTCATAGTCCTTCCTGCGATAACCCCATTCTCCGATAGTTTTTCATTGTCTCCGGGCTTAAAATCAACCGTAAAAGCTTCAAGGTAACCGTCGTTATCGCGACATTTTTCTTCTATGATCCCAAACAATTCAAAAGCAAGCTTTAGGCTCTTTTCATCGCCGGTTGCCATATAGTATTCTGACAAAGCATATATCGCAAAAGCCTGGTTATACGCATGCTTCGTAGTATCAACAGGCTTTCCGTCATATGTGACAGACCAGTACACTCCGCCGTATTCGGTATCATAACAATAATCAGTCAAAAAATGATATGCCGCATTTGCTTTTTTGAGTAATTCTTCATCCTTAAAAAGAGAATACGCGGCCGAGAAAAACCAAAGAATCCTGCTGTTTAGCAAAACGCCTTTGTCCGCTTTTTTGTCAACATTCAGATCCTTATCGACATAGCCATAAAACCCACCGTATTCCGTGTCTTCGAGGTTACTCCAAAACGGAATGAGATTACTTTTCAACTGTTTTTCAAACTGCTTTCTTTCCATGTTTTCTCTCCTGTTATCTATAATCAAACTATTATTACTTGATAGTTTTTAAGTAATCCTCAACCTGTTTTCTCGCATCGGGGATGTCCTCGCAATAAATACTTATCCCTTCATTGACCTGCGCTCCCGGGCACATTTTTTCGACATCTGCCGTGCTTGAAGCAAATCCGCTGCTTCCCTGTGTGGCGATCAGATATATGGTTTTCCCCGAAAAATCTCCGCTCTCCAAAAATGTTGCCACAGGCATAGGAACAGTCCCCCACCAGATCGGATAAATCAATATTATTTTATTATAATTTGAAATATCTATAGGCTTAATCTCAGGTCTGGCCTGCTCATTTAACTCCTCGCTCGCTTTTGTGACCGTGTCATTGTAGGATGAGGGGTATTTTTCTCCGGTAAGTGTAACAGCTGTCACATCACAATCAATAGCATCCTTCACCATAGAAGCTACCAGCTCATTACTTCCCATAAGCCTGCCGTCAAGCTTCAGCAAAGAAGCCCCCGATACAGCGTCCACATCCTCCTCAAAATCGGTGTTTCCGAGCCTTGTGAAGTAAACAACCAGCGGCTTATCCGACAAAGTGCTTACTTTTTTTGCAGTCCCCACAGATTCGGTCTTTACCTCAACCGTCTTAAAGTGCCTGTTCAGATAAGGTAGCAAAAATAACCCGGTAGCAATCCCTGCCACTGTCAGGATAACCAAAATAACGGAAAAACGCTTTTTGTGCTTCGATCTGAGTCGTAAATGAAGTCCGCCGTGAAGTATGGCAAGCGCAAGAACCGCAGTTGCCAAATATCTGTGGAAATCCGGACTTCCAAGAAAATGGATATCCGGAAAAATAAACCGTGAAACATCGATCGAACTGAGCATAAGCGCAATAACCGATATTACAAGAAGAATTGTCACTATATGAAAAAGCCACATAGAAGCCGGGAGATTTTTCCCTTTAGAATTGATCAGGCTTTTGAGCCAATGTCTTTTGAGAATCATATGCGTGATCAGGCATACAAAAAAAGCGATGCCAAGTATCTCATGAACCACATTTCCTGCAAATACATAGAGCATCTGAGCAAGCAATATCGCAAACATCAGAATATCAACAACTATAGTTATCTTTTTTTTCATATCTTCTCCTTATTTTTCGATTCTTTATTCAATACCCCTACAAACACGCTCATATCGGTAAATTAGCGTTTTCTTAATACTTCTCCTGAGACAGCAGACCCTCGGTAAACATCGCCCACTCATATTTGCTCATGTATTCACCTCTGTAGGAGTTGATGGTTCGGGTATCTCCCCCTAAAAAGCGATACAGGTCACAGCCGAACTTGTCCTTTACGACCCACATGGAGCCCTTCTGCATATCAAAGATTTCCTCGATCCTTTCCTCCTTCAGCTGTGCCTTGAGTCTCCTTATGACCACATCAAACATCTTCTGTTTGTTTCTCGTGTAGCTCTCATCCTCATATAATGCCGCAAAGGCCTCGGCTCTCGTCACCAGGGCGCCCTGTCTGTCGACCAGATACGCCAAAAGCTCCTTCGCCTTCGCGCTGGAAAAATGCACCGGCTCCCCATCGACTAACACATCAAAGTTTCCGAATGTCTGTATAAATATATGCTCCTTCTCATCTCCTGCCGCGCCGATATCCTCTGACTTCTTCATGGATTCGATCGCATAATCGATCTCTTCCTTTAGCTTGTTTTTGTTCACCGGCTTCATCAGATACCCTGAGGCATGCATCTCGATTGCCTTCAGAGCATGCTCCGAGAAGCCTGTCAGAAAGATAATAGCGGTGTGGGGAGACGCTTCCTTTATCTTTGCCGCCAGCTTCAGTCCGTTCATATCAGGCATATCGATGTCCAAAAGAGCGATATCCGTACCCTTATTCCTTACATGATCCAGAGCCTTTATAGCCGAGGTGAAGCCCTCCACCTCATCGATCTCCTCAAGCTCATCGATCAGTGACAGATTGTCCTCCAAGATTATTCGCTCATCATCAACACATATTACCTTCATGCTTTCCTCCCGGGATGTTTTTCCCTAATTATAACAGATTCTACCGCGTCACCGCAATATGTTTTTTTAATAGTTACTATTCACGGGTGTATGCAATGTATATGTACACTTAGAGCTTGCTCTAAAGTGTGCATATACATTACATACAAACCGTGTACGGTAACCAAAGCACATGAGGAATGTGTGTCTGAAAGACACGATAGAGTTCTACGAGGCTTTGAATCTGCAAGCTTGCTTGCAAGATCAAAGCGAGAAGAACGGACATTCCGAATGGTTTGGTTACCCGTGAATAGTAACTTTTAATAAGGGGATCGTCAGAAAAATTCTTGCATTTGCGTTATCTTTTTTGTATAATATCTGCGTGAGATCAAAATCGGGATACCCGGAAGTCTTCATGCGACACTCGGTTTAAGTCGCCTGGGATCAGGAGGAAGCATGTATTTTTTACTTATTGCAAACAGCTGGATACTGCTCTGCGCCACGATCGGTTTTATATGGGGAGTCAATCGGTTTTTCAAGGAAAAGGGTCCCCTCTATGCACAGCTTATCGTATGCGGCATCGCCTGTATGATGATCGACAGGCTTTTTCAGGTCATCTATATACTGACGCAGGGCGAGATGAAGCTGGGCTTTGATGTCGCCCTTCTGGCACTGGCGGGAGCATTTCTCTTCCTGATATCAGCAAACTACGGACAGATAGATTCGCTGGTGGATGACGGCGACCGGAGGTTTATACCGACAAGGATAACTGCTCTGATCGCACCTGTCATCATGCTTGGTCTCTATAGCATTCCCTTCTTTGCCGTGGATGTTCTCAATATCCGTGTAGGTCTTATCATTATGGTTATCGTCGTCCTTCCATGCAGCTACTATAGCCTTAAGCATATCATCATATATGATGTAAATGACGGTCTGGTCAAATCCCTTCGCCCATATAATACTCTGGTTCTTATCTATTCGGTATTTGTGTGCCTGGAATTTATCACAGAGTATTTGAATATGACATACCTGTACATGGCTGCCGCATTCATACAGGGACTGATCATACCGTTTTTGGTTCCTGTTGTTAGAAAGGGGGTTAACAGATGGACAATATAGTATATGCCATTTACATCTGCCTGATGGTACCGATGCTGATGTCTCTTTCTCTTCTTCAGCACAGATCCAGACTGGTTATTGGTTTTGTCCTGATCGGCAGCACGATCTGTCTGGTAGCTTCGGAACTGAACGGTGTACTGTATCCGTATTTCGATGATATGGTGTCATTTTGCACGACCATGTCTCCCATCACGGAGGAGATCCTGAAAGCACTGCCGATACTGTACTTTGCCTTTGTGATCTCAGACAACCGCACCACACTGGTTCAGATATCCTTTGCGGTGGGATTGGGCTTTGCCATCATGGAGAACATGACTGTTTTGGTACAGAATCTGTCTGAAATTGATATCATCTGGGCTTTGATCAGAGGCTTCGGAGCCGGTCTGATGCACAGTATCTGCACGGTTGCCGTAGGACTGGGGATGGCTTCGGTCCGCAAAAAGAAAAAACTGTTCGTAAGCGGTACGACCGCCCTGCTGATGATGGCGATAGCATACCATGCCACATACAATACGATCGTTATGTCAGACTATAAATATTTTGCTGTTATGCTTCCTCTTTTAGCCTATATCCCGATCAATCGTATAGTAAGGAAACGAAAAAAAGAAGCACTGCCCATACAAACGAATCAAGGATAGGGAAAACGTGGCACGAAGAGCCGCCGGCAAGCTTTAGCTTACCGGCGGCTCGATTAATGCTTGAATTTATTTACCCTTTTTTCTCCGTCTCACACTCATTCCGACAACTCCTATAAATGCTCCTCCCACAAGACCTGCTGCGCCGACAAGGAACACTACCCCAAGGCTCAATGCTGTTCCGGCTCCCTCCACATCCGGAGTCTTGTCCTTATCCTCAGAAGCCACATCCTTCGTGCCATGTCCGTTAGTATAGGTGATCTCTGTGTCCGCATGTACGAAAAAGAGGTAAGTCCCATTGTTTTTATCGTTGTATGACCAGCCGTTGTCACCGTCGGCATAGGTCAGATTCTGTGGAACATTCGGCGTACCGAACATATGAAGCGGCGAATATTTTTCTGTGGGAAGACTATCCTTCCCGGTCTGTACCATCATCAAGTCATTCTCAACGGGTGCCAGTATCGGATCACCAGCCTTTGGATCCTTCGTATAGTAAAGAGCCAGCCACTGCTTGGAGTTGCCTCCGTTTAAGTCTCCGCAGTTTTCGTCCTGATCCCTGACGCTCTTGTATGCTGTATAAGCAGCCTCATTGGTCTCACTGTAGCTAAGATCCACCATATGATGTGGGATCGGAGTATGTTCTCTATTGTAGTATTTGTGCAGGCTGTATACTGTCAAAGCGATATCAGCGGCTGCAAGCAGCACCGTGAATACCGTGAATCCAAGCATAAGCTTCTGGACGACCTTTTGGGATGTAAACTGAGCCTTGACATGCTTATTCGCGTCGTTCATGAACTTGGCAAGTTTGTTCGTACTGTCTTCAGCGGCGACCCAGTCCCCTTTGTTGAGAGCATTGGAAATGGCATCCTTAAGATCACGTATCCTGTTACTCGCATTACGCACAACATTGCTGCCATAACCAATATTACCATTTCCCAGTGCTTTTACAAACCTTTCATATTTAGGAAGTACATTTCCGTTCGCCCCCAAAAATTCTTTGGTAGTAAAGATCTTATTCAGCATCTTCATGTTCATTGAATTATTGGCTCTTACGACAAATGCAAAACCAACTGCCAGCATGGCAGATCCTACGGCACCGGCCCCAAGACCTATGGAGGTCATTGTCAGATTGCCATTTTTATTTACAAATACATCTGTCCAGGATTTATCTTCTCCTTTTGAATGATCATTTGCCTTTGTCGTGACAGCAACGCCGCCGCCAAATACATCACGGTCAACACCCTCATATATGGATATCTTTTCACTGTCTCCGATGTCCTGTACCAGCTCATCTACAGCGGATATGGCAGACTGACCGTCTTCGAGGTCTACCTTTTTGGGAGTTGATTTGATCTCCCACCACTTGCCGGTATCATTGTTGTAAATATTAGCACCCAGAGCATCCTTTACCAGTGAAAACAGTCCCACAGACTCTTTCAATGCGCTGACCTGACCCTTGGTAAGACTTGCAGCCATCGGATAGAGAGCTTCCATACCCTCTTTCTCGATCTCGGCCTTTGACTTGGAAAAGAAGTCAAAAAGCGTTTTACCGTCATAATTGTATAAGGTTAAAGAAGTCAGACACAGAAAATCCTGGTACGACGCATAGCCATCACTATCATAATCCATGCTCTCGAGCCACTTTTCATACTGTTCCTCAGTTGCATCTGACATGCCGTTTTCATCTATGAAATCCACGATATGCGCGATGCGCTCGGACACATCATCCCATGAATCAAGTATGATCTGTGCGGTCTCTTGATATTGCTTATTCATGGTCTTGGTAACATTGCCACCCGAGACATTCTTTGAGAAAGCAGTCTTCAATTTTTCATAGCTGCTAAGCTTTGCCAAACGGTCGATCCATGTGGTCTTTGCCGTGTCACAGGCTGATGCCAGCTGCTGCTCGATCGCCAAAACCACCATGCCGTTTGCCTGAAGCAGGATGTCTGTCAGCTTGTCATCATCGACAGTCAGAAGCAGATCTCCGAGAAGTTCTCCGGAATCATCCTCCTTGTACCAGTTCAGAGTATCGTGCGCCTTTATCGCCATAGGTATCTGCTTCTTATATGCCTCACGGTATCCCTCAAGCATCACCTTCATGTTTTTGACCATATCGATATATCTGTCCTTCTGCTCCTTCAAAAGGATTTCATAATCACCCTCTGAGTATCCGCCTTTCTCGTTCATCACGGCGAAGTCTGTGATAGCCTCATCAGGATCCGTGGTCGTTTTGTAACACAAAAATACACCGACCTCTTTGGTAAAGGTACCCGATGCCCCTGCATTCAAGTCGCCGTCAAGTACCTGCCAGCCATCACCCTGTGACTCACACCAGGCCTTGGCGTCATTTATGTTTCCACTCTTCTTTACAAAAAGCCTGGTTTCACTGATATAGGTTGCTTCAGACTTTACAGTCGCAGCCCGTGACACACTCTCCACGCTCTGATATAGCGGTGTTGCCGGAAGCATAAAAGACATGACCGTCATCATGCATACCGCAATCCCTCTTTTTAACACTGATCTCTTCATCATATCCTCCTATCCGAAGCGTGAAAGTGTTCCCGACTCTCAGGTAAACTCACATATAGCGCCTCTTTTCTGTACTGTATGTGATCATTATACTACCCCATGTCCATCAGATGTCCATCATTACGAATTTTTTTTCTAAAGATATTCTCCGGCGTACGGGATACGGATAGTGATCGTCGTCCCCTCATCCTCCTTGCTCTCGATCTTCATATCGCCGTGGCACATCGTTTCGATACGTTCCATGACGTTGCGCAGTCCGATGTGGGAGCGCTCCCCCGACATCGGTGCCTGAGTATCGAAGCCCTTGCCGTTGTCCCGGATGATGATCCTGTGACCGTAGTGCTTTTTCCTGACCTCGACCTCGATCAGTCCGTGCTCTCTGATCCTCACGCCATGCCTGATCGCATTCTCCACCAGCGGCTGAACGGTGAGCGCCGGTATCTCGAAGTCCTCATCCTCTATGTCATAGAGGATATCGATAGACGGAAACCTTACCTTTTCTATGTCCGCATATATCCTCGTATGTGCCAGCTCATCCGCAAACGGGATCAGGCTCGGCTTATCCAAGGAGTCCATGTTCTGTCTCAGATATATCCCGAATTTTTCAAGAGTATCATCTGCCAGCTCCGGATCCCTTTTGTACAAGGCGCGAACCGTCGCCAGCGTATTGTAGAGAAAATGAGGCTGTATCTGACTGATCATGATACGTATCCTCTGACCGTCTTCGATCTCGTGCTCATGTTCGCGGATAAATACCATATGAAGATATATGTAATATAAAATACAGCCACAGACCATGGCCA
>CAMVCQ010000047.1 GCA_947166015.1 uncultured Lachnospiraceae bacterium | reverse complement strand
CAAAAAATGGACCAACAGAGGGTTTTTGCACGCTCCAATCTGCCCTATCTATGGATTTGCGGAGTTTATCGGATTTAGATTGCTCCTTCTGTTGCCTCACAACTATATTGTGATATTTGTTGTCGGTACAGTTTTTGCGACCGGCGTTGAGCTTTTGGTTGCACAGTTTATGATCTACAAATTCGGTGCCGTCTGGTGGGATTACACCAACAGACCTTTTAACTACAAAGGTATACTTTGTCTTGAAAGCACCCTTGCGTGGGGTGTTTACGCCGTTATAGAGGTTTGGTTTTTGCACGACGGACTTGCCTGGCTTTCGGCACAGATCCCGTATATCTTGAGGATCATCCTTTTCTCACTTTTGGGTGCATACTGCATAATCGATCTGATATTCGTTTCGATCAAGGCGAAAAAAGAAGGAATACAAGCCGAAGCAAACAACATGCTTGTTGTCGAAAGAAAGCCAAAGGAATCAAAAAAAGCAAAAAAAGGAGAAGAATAATCTCTTATGTCTGATTCACCACGCATCAAAGCGCGTATGCGATTCACCAAAACCGGTACTCTGAGGTTTCTCGGTCATCTCGATCTGATGCGGTTTTTCCAAAAAGCAATAAAAAGAGCCAGCCTTGATGTAGCTTATTCTCAGGGCTTTTCTCCGCATCAGCTGCTCAGCTTCGCCTCCCCGCTTGGTGTCGGCCAGACGACGGACGGAGATTACCTTGATATAGAATTTACTTCGCCGATTGTTCCCGAAGATGTTATGAACGCACTCAACAAAGAGTTAAACTCCGAGGTATACATAACAGATATAGAGCTTATGCCCGAGGGCTTCAAAAACTCTATGTCTATGCTGTATATGTGCGACTATGTCGTTACTGCAAAAACATCAGGATCATTTCCGTCTGACTACAAGTCTGCGTTTGAGAGATTTATCTCTCAAAATGAGATCATTATTCACAAAAAAACAAAGAAATCAGAGCGCGATGTCGACATAAAAAAAGACATACATCTGTATGCCTTTGACAAAACCTCTTTTGAAAAATGCTCCGGACGACCGCTTCGTGAGCTTCATCCGATCTACACCGGCGACAGCATCTATATGCGATTGTCTACAGAGAGCGGCAACACCGTTCGCCCGGACCACGTTATGGATGCGTTTTTCGCCTATATCGGGCTCTCTGCGCCTTATCCCGGCTACGGCATCCACAGGATCGATATGCATTTCAAAAGTTGAATAGTATCATAATTTGATATAAAACATTTCAATATAAATGCACTTATCTATATCCTACTGTTTTTCCACTATCTATATATCAAATCTGATATCGTACTGAGGATTGATCAGGCGCTTTTCAAAATCGTCTCTTGTCAGCGGCCTGTCATATAGATATCCCTGCGCGATATGACATCCCATGTCAAGAAGTATCTTGGCCTGATTCTCTGTTTCAACACCCTCACACAATACATGACGGTTCATATCGTGGATCATATGCACAACGTTTTCGATCAGTTTCAGGTCTTTTTTCTCGCCCTTTTCCACATCTCTCAAAAATGATCTGTCAAGCTTAACGACATTTGTATCAACATCTTTCAGAAGCGAAAGCGATGAGTACCCTGTACCGAAATCATCCATCGAAGTATGCACACCGATATCGGCCATGGCCTGAACAAAATTCTGCAGCGCCTCGAGATCCTCATATCCGGATGACTCAGTAAGCTCGGCCTCCAGATACTTTGTATCTATGCCGTATTCTTCTATAATTCCTTTTACATCTGATATGAAATTCCTGTTATGCAGGTGAAGCTTCGAAAAGTTCGATGATATCCTGACGGGCTCTATGCCTTTTGCAAGCCATTCTTCCACATCACGGCAAACCTTCCTGAATACATAAAAATCAAGCTCCTGGATTTTCCCATCGTCCTCAAGAACCGGGATAAAAGAATTCGGAGGAACCAGAGTACCGTCCTTGAACCACCTTACCAGAGCCTCGCAGCCGCAAAGCTTTCCTGTTGCGATCTCCACCTTGGGCTGGTAGTATACGACGAATTCTTCCTCGCTGATAGCCCTTTTGTATCCGGTCAGTATCTCTTTTTGTTTGATGATCTGTTTACGACCTTTTTCATGGAACCACACAAAGCTGTCTGTGGATGATATCCTTGAAGTACCGAGAGCGATAAGTCCCGCACTTACAACATCGTGGATGGTGTCTTCCTCGGATATATCGTAGATACCGCATCTGGACGAAATAGGCAATACGACATCACTGCCTACATCTATCCTCATTTCCTCGATCAGATCCAGAAATCCCTCAACTCTGAAATGCTCGATCAATACTATGAAGTTATCCGCTCCGTTTCTGGCGATGATCTCTCCTTTGTACAGGTACTCAGAAAGCCTTTTTGAATACTCTACCAAAACGATGTCTCCGACGGTAGAACCGTATTCCTGGTTGATGTACTTGAAATCTCTGATACTTACTGCAAGTCCGTTGTATCTGGAGAGCTTATTTTTCTTTTTGTATCTGGTCGCAACCTTGATCAAAGCATCAAAGTTCAGCACTCCGGTAAGTGCATCCCTGTCGGTCATTTCTCTTGCGATATGGACACAGAGAAGGACACTCACTACAGCCATCGCAACCAAAAGGATCATTATCAAAAATGCCATTTCTCTGATACGGGAATATGACTTTTTTGTACCCTGTTTGGTTTCCTCGACATCCTTTGCTATCCGTTCATCAAATTTCCTGATCCTGCCATTAAGCGATGTGACACAGGGCGAAAGGATATTGTCCATGTAATAATTTGCTGTCTGTTTGTCGTTTTCCTTGGAAAAATCATAGATGATATCCGTGTTTTTGAAATACCCGGTCACCTCGTTTAATATGTCATGATACTCGGATTCGTACTCGGTTCCTTTTGTATTGTCCCCGAGTTTTTCCATGACCGAAACAATCTCCTCCTCGAGATGATCGGTTTCCTCTTCGATTATTCTTTTTTTGGATTGATCTTTTTCAGAAATGTGATGGTACATACCGGACTGGTGCAGATATATCCTGTCCATCATATCATTCATCTGCTGAACATAGGTATAGTCTGTCTCCACGATCCTACTGTATTCATTGACAACCTTTTGAAGGCTGATACGAACAATCTCCATCCCACAGATTGCAAAAACAGACGTAACAACAGCAAGAAGAGCTATCCTTAAGGACATCATGGTTTTGCTTCTGGATGTTTTTTTTGATGTTTTGTCAGCTTCCTTTTTTGACATTACATATATCCCCCGGTTACGAAATAGTTTCTTTTACCATTTTATCAAGAATTATTTGGATATCTTTGTAATCCTTGTTTTTGCTCGAGATGATCACCCCAAGCTTGTGTGATGCATCCCAAAACGGGTCGGCAACCCTTTGAGTAAATCCATACTTAGACTGCTCTGCTATGGCACTTACTATAGTTGATTTTTTGACCTCGTCCGACTCTATAGCCTCAAGGTTTGCAGGCGCCTCCCCTCCGACGCGAAACTCCTCGATCTGTTTTTCAGGTGTCATACAATACTCAAGGAATTTCATACACCACTCAGGATGCTTTGTATTGGCACTGATACCTACTGCTTTGTATCCGATAAAGCTGCACATCTGCACCTGGTCTTTGCCAAGCGTATATGTCGGAAGCTTTGTCGCACACATATCATCGCCCCAAACTTCCTTTATCTTGTCAGCATTCCAGGCACCGTTTACACCTGCAATAACTTCTTTTTCTTCTATTTTTTTTACAAAATCTTCGTCTTCCAGATCAACAAAGCTACGCCCTCTTGCCATTTCCATAATGCTTGAAACAACGCTCACACCGGAGTGCTCTGTATCAGTCGCATTCCAATTGCATTCGTTTTTTCCTGTCGTGGCATTTTTCCTGATATCAAGTCCGGCTCCTTTGAAAAACGTGTACAGATACCAGCCGCTACTCAGATCCATCGAAAACAATTTGTTGTTTTTCTCGCAGACATCAGTGATTCCGTCTATGCTCATCACATCTTTTTCAGAAAAATACTTTTTGTTGTAGTACAAAAATGGACAATTCCCGCTGACTTCAGGATACGCATAAACCTTTCCGTCCCGCACAACGACCTCTCCGGCCCTCGAGTTTTCGCCTCCCACAGGCGCCAGAAACTCGTCCGCAGATTTATCCGTATACGAAGTCATATCAAGAAGTACTCCTGCCTCATACAGATCGTCAAACTGATCATCTACAAAGCAAAAAATATCCGCAACACCTTTGACATTTCCAAGTATTGTGTTTTTGCACTCGTCTTCTTCTTCTTTACTTACGGTAAACTCTATATCAACCTCATCCTTATGAAGCTTTTGGAATTCCTTCATAGCATTTTCGACGAGGGTCACCTTGCGCTCGGGAGCCCACATAGAAAGATGGATGCTCTCCTTTTCTTTTTCGCCGCAACCGCAAAATACCATCCCCGAAAGAACCACAATAGTAAATGCCGGCAAAAGCCTGCGAAATACCGTCGTTTTTCTCATATTTCCCAGTCCCTTTCAAAACCGCCGCAGCAGGCCCAAACCCACAAGGCGTCATTCCATAGTATTATAGTTTAAAACGGGGTTTTTGTCAATTATTCAGCGTGTTTTTCGGGATGTTTCGTAAATGAAAAAACTCTCATGCTTTCCTCGCATGAGAGCCTGTAAAAATGTCCCGATTTATGTTATCTTTTGTTGGAATTTCTCCATATCTTTCGTTCCTGAGCCTCACGGATCAACTCGTCTCTGAAATCCGGATGCGCTATGGAGATAAGCGACTCCGCCCGCTCCCAGGTTGATTGACCTTCGAGATTCACTACACCGTACTCGGTGGCGATGAAGTAAACCTGGCTTCTCGGAGATGTGATGATGTCACCGTTAAACTGGGGCAGTATCCTCGACTGCACACTTCCATCCCGACGGTGGTGAACTGATTTCATACAGATGAATGCCTTTCCTCCTCGCGACGCCGAAGCACCTGCCAGGAAGTCAAGCTGTCCGCCCGTGCCGCTTATCTGTCTGGAGCCTGCACTCTCAGCAGCTACCTGTCCATACAGATCGACAGCCACACAGGCGTTTATGGAAACCATGTTGTCAAGCTGTGCGATCACACTCGGTCTGTTTACATACTCCAGCGGATATGCTGCTATACCGTGATTGTCATCCAGGAATTCATACAGTTCATTGGATCCGACGGCGCAGCCGAAAACACCCTTGCCACGGTTGATATTTTTCTTTTTGTTTGTTATTTTTCCCTGATTGTACAGTTCAAGATATGCATCCGTACACAGCTCAGTGTGCATGCCGAGATCTTTTAGGTCAGACCCCGCTATAGCCTCCCCTATGGCATTGGGAACCGCACCGACTCCGAGCTGGAGATTTGCTCCGTCGACAATATATGGGATGATGTGTTCGGCTATTTTTTTGTCTTCCTTGGTAGGGTTGACGGGCAGGTAATTTTTGAACGGCTCGTGCTCACCCTCGACTATCATATCCACTTCCGATATATGGATACACTCGTGGTAACCGCCATGGATCTTGGGAAGGTTTTCGTTTACCTCGACTATGACTATATCGGCTTTTTCGCATATAGGGCCTGCAACTCCGGTATTTACGGAAAAATTGAAATACCCGTGCTTATCCATGGGCGAGACGCTCACCATCGCAACATTGACCTTTATGAAAAATTCATAGTATGCTGCGTTGTTGTGGAAAACCATAGGAATATAGTAGCACAGCCCTTTGTCGCAGAGCTTCCTCTCATATGCGGAGCAGTGCCATGAATGATACACAAAATGCTCCTGAGTCGGGTCGCATTCAGCCGTCTCTATCGGACCGACTATCAGATTTCCCCTGATCTTCACATCGTTGAGTTCATTTTTTCTGGCCGCAAGAGCTCTGTCAAGCAGTATCGGCATTCCGAGCGTACTCGTGTAGTCAACCCAGTCACCGCTTTTTATGACAGATACCGCCTCCTCCGGTGTTCTGAGCTTTTCTCTGTATTCCAAAGAATAATCTCTAAGCATGTCATCATACCTTCGGAAGCTTTGCGATCGAAGCTGCGATTTCCTCATCTGTTGGGATCACATCAGTCATATCTCCGTCGTTGAATTTTTCATAAGCAACCATATCGAAATAACCTGTTCCGGTAAGTCCAAATACAATCGTTTCTTCCTTGCCTGTTTCTTTGCACTTGAGAGCTTCGTCTATAGCCGCTCTGATAGCGTGTGAGCTCTCCGGAGCAGGAAGTATTCCCTCTGTTCGCGCAAACTGCTCAGCAGCCTCAAATACAGCTGTCTGCTCTACGCTTACAGCCTCCATATATCCGTCGTGATAGAGCTGTGAAAGAACAGGGCTCATTCCGTGGAACCTGAGTCCTCCGGCGTGGTTTGCCGACGGGATGAAGCTTGATCCGAGAGTGTACATTTTTGCGAGCGGACAGATCATACCCGTGTCACAGAAATCATACGCAAATGTTCCTCGTGTGAAACTCGGGCAGGATGCGGGCTCTACAGCTACTATTCTGTAATCAGCCTCTCCGCGGAGCTTTTCTCCCATAAACGGTCCGATAAGTCCGCCGAGGTTTGATCCGCCTCCGGCGCATCCGATAACAACATCTGCTTTTATACCGTATTTATCAAGAGCGGCTTTTGTCTCAAGACCGATCACTGACTGATGAAGGAGCACCTGATTCAGCACGCTTCCAAGCACATATCTGTATCCCGGATCTTTGCCGGCTACCTCTACTGCCTCTGATATCGCACATCCGAGACTTCCTGTAGTTCCGGGATGCTCGGCAAGGATTTTCTTTCCAACCTCTGTTGTCTCTGAAGGAGACGGTACAACAGAAGCTCCGTAGGTTCTCATCACCTCGCGTCTAAATGGCTTTTGCTCATACGATACTTTGACCATATATACTTTGCAATCAAGGTCGAGATATGCACAGGCCATAGACAGCGCTGTTCCCCACTGTCCCGCTCCGGTCTCTGTGGTCACGCCTTTGAGTCCCTGTTTTTTTGCATAATACGCCTGAGCTATAGCTGAATTGAGCTTATGCGATCCACTTGTATTGTTTCCCTCAAATTTATAATAAATCTTTGCAGGTGTGTCGAGCTTTTTCTCAAGACAATACGCCCTGACAAGCGGTGATGGGCGATACATTTTGTAGAAATCACGGATCTCCTGCGGAATCTCTATATACTGTGTATCGTTATCAAGCTCTTGAGCCACCAGCTCATCACAAAAAACTGCTCCAAGCTCCTCGGCTGAAAGTGGCTGTCCCGTGCCGGGATTGAGAAGCGGTGCCGGCTTCGTCTTCATATCCGCACGTAGATTGTACCATTTTTGCGGCATTTCGCTCTCTTCAAGATAGATTTTGTAGGGTATTTCTTTTGACATTTTTTATAATCCTCCATTTCTGCGCTTCGCGCATACATATAAAAAGTAAACCATATAAATGATATTTTTGTCAAGGTAATTTTTTCTTTTGCTGATGAGCAACTACTTTCATCGAAAAGCTGTCCGGCAAAAATTTCCACCCCCACACGGCAAGCTTCATCCACAGCGTTGGAACGATGACAGTTTGTCTTTTGCTCATTCCTGCAAGGCACTCCCTGACACATCTTTTTGCGCTGATCCCCTTGAGTGAAAAAGCTACATCTGCGTTTTCATTAAACTCGGTGTCAACAGGCCCCGGACATAGACAGCATACATATACACGACTGTTTTTCTCCTTGAGCTCGTGTGCAACAGACTTTGTCAGCGAAGCTGCATACGCTTTTGATGCGTAGTACGCTGCCATGTACGGCCCACCGGAAAACAGCCCGGCCGATGAAGCGACATTTACGATACAACCTCTGCCTCGCCTGTGCATTTTTTTGAGTATTCCTTTGAACAGTATATGCATCGCGAGGTCATTGACCTTTAGCATGGACACCTCTTTTTCAAGATCTGTCTCCAAAAAACTTCCCGATGCTCCGAATCCGGCATTGTTTATAAATACATCGATGTTCTCGTCGGCAACCTCATCGAGGAGCTCTCTGCATCTGCTCTCATCGGACAGATCCGCAGTTATGATCCGACATTCGGTTTTGAGCTTCTTTTTTAATTCTTCAAGTCGCCCGGTCCGCCTTCCCGTAAGTATAAGCCTGTAACCTTTCGATGCAAAAACTCCGGCAAACTCCATCCCTATCCCGGAAGTAGCTCCGGTAATAAATGCTGTTTTCATTGTTTTCGCAACCCCCCTTTCAAAAGCATATCACAGATCTCATCCGCCACCTGATAGCGCTGGTCGTATCGCGCAGCATCATCAACTATTATAAGCCTGTTTTTGATATCACCACATATATCGATCCCGACATAGACCTCACCCGGAACACTGTCGGGGTTTGCCGGATCGATCCTTCCCATTGATCCCGTGATACCTATTCCGATATCCGAATCAAAAGCTTTTTTTGCCACAGTTGCCATAGCCGTTGCAGTCTCCGCTGAGTACACTCCATACTTGTTTATCACCGCAGCGTCTACACCATTTTTTATTTTGATCTCATTTGTATATGCAAAAATGCCCCCGCGGACGACCTCGGAAGCACCCGATGCATCTGACAAAAGCATCCCAACCAAACCGCCGGTACAGCTTTCCATGGTTGAAACCGTCAAAGAATTATCGATCAAAATACGTGTCAGTTTATGATATTTTTCAATAATTGTTTTTTCATTCATAACGAAATCCATTCTACAGATCAATGCTCGCTTTTTATGATCTTTTCCACGGTGAGCATGTTTTGACCTTCCAAACGCTCATAGCTTACTTCATCCATCATTTTTTTGACAAGATAGATCCCGAGTCCACCCACTTTTCTTTCCGTTGACGGAAGGGATGTATCCGGGTCCTCTTTTGCCAGCGGATTAAACGGAACTCCGCTATCACAAAACGCCAGAACAACGCACTCTTTTTCCGGAATATAATCAAATTGAACAGTTATACTTCCGGGTGCATCACCGTAAGCATAGTGCGCGATATTTGAGAAGACCTCATCGATCACTATGTCGATCTGCGTCTGCATCTCCACCGGACAATCAACCTTTTCAAGCTCTTCCATGACAAATCCGGTAACCTCACCAAGCTTCAATGTATCTGCATTTACTGTTATACTTTTCAAATCATCCCCTCCAAATTGTTGTGTGTTTAGATCAACAGTTCCGTTTCACTAGTCTTCCGGGAAGCATTCACCATTCGCCCCATAATACCCAACACAAAGCATTGTCAAATCATCAAACTGCTCAGCTTTATCCAGGAACCGATAAACATCCCTGTCTATGAGCATGAGCACATCCTCCGGTTTTCCGTCCGGCGCTGAGTTGATAGCTTTCAGCAGTCTTTCCATACCGAACTGCTCGTTGTTGTTGTCAGTCGCCTCAGGCACTCCGTCCGTATACACCAAAAGCTTTGAACCCGGTTCCATTTTTATCTCGTAGACCGGATATTTCATGTTCTTTTTCAATCCGACTATAGCACCATGCTTATCATTGATTATTTCAAACTCACCGCCCGGCGTGTACAAAATAGGCTTCTCGTGGCCGGCATTTGCCGCAGAGAACACACCTGTTTTTACATTGAGTATGCCAAGCCATATAGTCACAAACATCATTTCAGGATTGTTTGAGCAAACTATGTTGTTGACCTCCTCTAGTATTGTACCGGGATCCTTGCCGGCAACAACCCGGCTCGCAAGCAGACTTCTGGCCATCATCATAAACATGGCTGCAGGGATTCCTTTTCCTGACACATCCGCCATCAAAACCGCAAGATTGTCATCATCTACAAAGAAGAAATCGTAGAAATCTCCTCCAACCTCTTTTGCAGGTGTCATATCCGCATAGATCAAAATCTCATTTCTGTTCGGGAATGCCGGGAACTTGGTCGGCAATATATCGGCCTGTAGTTTTGTCGCCAGATTCAGTTCAGCATTTACACGTTCTTTTTCTTTTTGTATTTCGTTGTTTGCTTCGATGTATTCGTGAAGCCTGCGATTCATATTCTCAAAGGATCTGGCAACCGTCTCTATCTCGTCGCCGGTGTGGACATCTATCACCAATTCTTTGTTGCTTTCAAAGCCCTCTACCATTTCGATCGAAGCAACGTTCAATTTCAAAAGCGGTCCTATGATCCTTCTTCTGACAAATGTAAAGAATACCGCCATTGTCGCAATAAGGATGGCAAACAAATACAACAATGTAAACAGTGAAATCCTGATCGCTGAAGACCTGATACGAGGCATAAGTATATCCGATTCGACGAGTGCAATCGTCTCTCCCTTGCTGTTTTTGAGAGGCGTTATGGACGCGGCAAGGTACATATCACCATAGCTGTACATATCAAATCTGTCCTCACCTTTTTCAAATGCCTCAAATACAGTATCCTTCGGATAATCCCCCGAATACTCCCACACATCCATAAACGGTCTTGAGTCATCATCCGCCTGTGCATCCCAGATATAACGGATCCCTTTTTCCTCCGGTAAAAAAACATACAGATAACGAAGCCCTGCTGTGCTGACCATACGACGCATCGTGTTGGATATTTCAACGTAGTAAGAGTCTAGTTTTTTCGTCTTCAGGTATGTTTCAACCCTGTCTGTATCGATGTTTTCAGACAGCATTTTGGTATATGAAAACGAAAAATCCTCGTAGATATTTAGTATCTCTCTCTGAAGCATCAAACCTACTGCAAGGTCTATCGTTGTCATTGTTAAAACCAGAATAATCACTAGCCTGACAAGAGTAACTGTCACAAGTTTTCGCTTTCTGACTTCTTTTATTTTTCCCTTCATTTTCGCTCCAGCCCTCCGGTTTGATATCGCGTTAGAAAAAGCCGGTCACACATACGTACTCCGGCTTTCCCATATCATATAATTGTCAACATATTATCAAATCCGGTCATTTCAAAAATGTCCATGATCGTCTTGGGAATATTTCTCACATTGAGTTCCCCACCTTTGGTCTGCATCTGTTGATCAGCCATAACAAAGCAACGCAATCCCGCACTGGATATATAATCAAGCTTTTCGAGATCAATGATCATTTTGTCTGTTCCGTCAACATTTTTTGAAAGTTCCTCAGTAACCTTTGGGGATGAATTTGTATCCATCCTTCCCTCAATATATACGATTACCTCTGTTCCGTTTTTTTCAACATTGATATTTAACATACTCAAGCCCTCCTCTGTTCTATTTTACAATTATTTTCATAATTTATCAACCTGTTTTTTTATTTAATGTATAAAAATAACGCCGGATACACGAACAATCGCGCACCCGGCGTAAAAACCTTAACTCTCTCCTGAATTAAGCCTGTGAAATAGCTCCTGTTGGGCAAACAGCCTCGCAAGATCCACAATCAAGGCACTGATCCGGATCGATCTCATACTGAGTATCTCCCTGTGAGATTGCTCCTGCCGGACACTCTCCGGCACATGTTCCACAGCTGATGCAAGCATCTGAAATTGTGTAAGCCATATTTACATCCTCCTTTTAATGTCTTGTGAATTGCATCCTGCAATGTAAGGTGGATGCAATATTTCCTACAAGTGATAAGATAACACATTATCAATGAAAATGCAAGCACAAAAAACCCGAAAAACGGCTAATTTTGGTTAGTTATGACTTACTCGTCTTTTTCATCAGATTACTTATTATATGAAATATCACAATCTTTCTTCAAGCTCTCTTGTAAGTGTCTCATATCCCGGTTTGCCAAGAAGAGCAAACATGTTTTTCTTGTAGCTTTCCACTCCCGGCTGATCAAACGGATTTACACCGAGCATGTATCCGCTCACGCCGCAGGCATACTCAAAGAAGTAGAACAGCTCTCCGAGGAAGAACTCATTTTTCTCAGGAATTCTGATAACAAGGTTTGCCACGCCTCCGTCGGTGTGTGCAAGCTGAGTTCCTTTCATAGCTGATTTATTGATGAAATCCATCGTTTTGCCGGCAAGGTAATTCAATCCGTCTAAGTCCTTGCCCTCTTCTTTTATGGTGATATCAAGCGGCGGTGTCTCAAGCTCGAGTACCGTCTCGAACATGATCCTTGCTCCGTCCTGGATAAACTGTCCCATCGAATGAAGATCTGTTGTAAAGTCAACCGATGCAGGGAAAAGTCCTTTTTGATCCTTGCCCTCGCTCTCGCCGTAAAGCTGTTTCCACCACTCAGCGATATAGTGGATAGACGGCTCATAGTTTGCAAGAAGCTCAACTGTCTTTCCTTTGCAGCGAAGGATGTTTCTTGCGATAACATACTTCATGGCATCATTTTTTTCTGTTGATGTCTCAAGGCAAAGTGACCTCATAGAAGCTGCACCCTCCATAAGCTTGTCGATATCAGCTCCGCTCACAGCGATCGGAAGAAGTCCGACTGCTGTAAGAACCGAAAATCTTCCACCGACATCATCAGGCACTACAAATGTCTCGTAGCCTTCTTCGGTAGAAAGAACTTTGAGCGCTCCTTTTGCACGGTCCGTAGTTGCATATATTCTTTTTGCAGCTTCCTCTTTGCCGTATTTTTCCTCGAGCATTTCTTTGAAAATCCTAAATGCTATAGCCGGCTCAGTAGTAGTTCCTGATTTTGATATAACGTTGACGGAAAAGTCTCTGTCACCTATCGTCTCAATAAGCTGTGAAAGGTATGTTCCGCTGATGCTGTTTCCGGCATAGTAGATCTCAGGTGTCTTTCTGACATTTTTGTCTACGGAATTGTAGAATCCATGTCTCAAAAACTCTATAGCAGCTCTTGCTCCGAGATACGATCCTCCGATACCGATCACGATCAGCACATCCGAATCACTTTTGATCTTTTCTGCTGCTTTTTTGATCCTTGCAAATTCCTCTTTGTCATAGTCGGTCGGAAGATCGATCCAACCCAAAAAGTCATTGCCTGCACCTGTTTTCTTTTCAAGTGTTTCCCTTGCAACATCTGCCGCTGCTTTCATCTGAACGAATTCCTCGTCGCGGATAAACTTTCCTGCCAGGGAGTAGTCAAAGCTTACATGTTTGTCCATTTTTAATTGTTCCTCCTAAAAATTATATTTCTTTTTTGCAGGCTTTTTCTATAATGTCTGCAATTGTTTTTACTGCATCGCCATGCCCACCGTTTTTCATGCTTTCGATGTATTTTTCTTTGTCATTCCAAACAGCATCGATGGCCTCAAGTAATGTCTCGTCAGTCAGATCCTCCTCCCGGAGCAGGTAACTATAGCCCTGCTTCTCAAATGACTGAGCATTTAATATCTGGTCTCCGCGGCTCGCCTCGAGCGACAGAGGGATCAAAACATTTGGCTTGTGAAGTGCGACAAGCTCGCATATAGCATTGGCTCCGGCTCGCGATATAACAAGGTCTGCCGCACACATTATGTCTTTGAGTTCTTTTTGAACGTATTCGAACTGGATGTATCCTTTTGTTCCCACCAGGGATTCATCAAGCTTTTCTTTTCCACACAGATGCACTATCTGAAATCTTTCGAGCAGCTTTGGAAGAATACTCCTTACGGCTTCATTTACCCTGACCGAACCGAGGCTTCCGCCTATGATCATGATAACCGGTTTTGATTCATCAAATCCACAGTACTCAAGCCCTTTGCTTTTGTTTCCCTCAAAAAGCTCTTTTCTGATCGGCGAACCGGTAACCACTGCCTTTCCTTCGGGAAGATGCTCTATCGTCTCGGGGAAATTGGTACAGATAACATCCGCTGACTTGATGCAAAGTCTGTTTGCAAGTCCCGGTGATATATCCGATTCGTGAAGAACACAGGGGACTTTTTTCCCTGCGGCCGCTTTTACAACCGGCACCGTAACAAACCCCCCCTTTGAAAAAACAACATCGGGTTTTAGTTCTTTTATTATTTTTTTTGCCTCACGGTAGCCGTTTATGATCCTGAACGGATCCGTGAAGTTTTTGACATCAAAATACCTTCTCAGCTTCCCGGAGGATATCCCGTAGTAAGGTATGTCAAAGTTTCCGATAAGCTCTTTTTCTATCCCTTCTTTTGAGCCGATATAGTGGATCTCAAAGCCTCTTTTTTCAAGCTCGGGGATAAGCGCTATATTCGGTGTGACATGCCCTGCCGTACCGCCTCCGGTAAGGATTATTTTTTTGTCTGCCATCCTGATCATCCTCACATGTTTGAGCTTATTTTTTCTGCTATTTCTTTTGCGTTTTCCGGTGCGTCCCCCTGCTTCCATTTGATGGAAACGCTGTCGCCGTCGCCCTCAAATCGAGGGATCACATGCACGTGCAGATGAAATACTGTCTGCCCCGCTGCCTCACCGTTGTTCTGAAGGATATTGACTCCGTCGCAGTTAAACGCTTTTTTTACACCTGCGGCTATTTTTTTGGCTGCTGAAAACGTTTTTGCGATCACATCATCCGGTGTCTCAAAAATGTTTGCTGCGTGATACTTCGGAAGCACTATCACATGCCCTGTTGCGGCAGGATTTACATCCAATATCGCTTTTACATCATCATCCTCGTACACGACCGTGCTCGGAATCTCGCCTGCGATGATCTTACAAAAAATACAGTTTTCGTCTCTCATACTTCCTCCTCCTGTTCCTCTGTTTCATTGAACCTGAAAAGCGTATCAAAGTTTCTGACCATAGTGAAGTTGCCGTTAACCGACGGCATATCACCTTTCATAAACGCGCCCTGGAAGGATTTTTCTCCTGCCAATATCGCATCAAATACATCTGTTTTTACTCTGGCGACCACATCGGCTTTTCCGTGCTTTGAGCCCTCACCCGGTGCAGCTCGCTCTATCACAAGCTCTTCTCCGTGGATCTCTATTATGATAGATGAGTTTTCATCCTCAAGCTCAAGCTGATAGATGGCATTGATATTGTCCATCGGATAAAAATGCTCGCGCAAAGCTTCGATGTACTCGTCTTTTTTCGGTCCCTCGCCGAGCATATCTTTGAAATGATTTGTCAGCTCTTCTATATCTTTTTTCTGGCGCTTCACATAGTCATCGTTTGCCACATACGCCGAAAGCTGCTCACTCTCCTGCGGTGTAAGTGGTATCGTGTTGGTGCGGAGCATTTTCTTTTTGACCTGCATGGATGAGTTTGGAAGACTGACAACCTTGTGTGATATGGTCCTATAGAAATTCTCCGTTTTTTTGTCTATCATCAGCTTGTACTCAGCCGACGCCTCAAACTCAACATGATCCGCTACATACGCGCAGAGACCCTCACACGGGATACCTCCGAGCATCTCCCACGCTCGAATCAGCTGATACTCTGCCTCTCTCTCCCCGTAGGTGGTTGCCATAACGACCGGAAGCATATATATGTGCTCCATCATTTTTTTGTCACCATAGAGCCAGCAGGCATCGAGAAACTGCTGCAGATATCCGCCGTAGCCGAACCACTCGACAGATGCCGCAAGTATCACACCGTCGACATTTTTCATGGTTTTCGGAAGGACAGATATCTTGCTTTTTTCCTCAAAAAGGTTGTACCGCTCCACAGGAACCTGAAGTTCATCAAGCACTGTAGCAATACGATCGATCACATACAGCGTCGGATCGTCTACAAGACCTCTTCCTCCGTAATATATATTTACTCTCATTATTTAAGCTCCCCTGCGTCTTTTATGGCTTCTTGACTTTCAGGCATTGCCATATCGTTACTTCTTATGATATAATGTCATACAGCTTTACATTATAGCATATATCCATAATCACAGTCAATCAAAAATGATTTTTTTTGAAAGGATTTTGGGAATGAAAGAATTCGACCTTCTGATAGATCTCGGAACCACCACAATAGCGTCGGTTTTGTACGATTTTTCCCGGGAAAAATGCACCGCTTCCGATTTGTCTTTGAATCCTCAAAGAGCCTATGGAACGGATGTGATCTCGCGTATGGAAGCCTCGATGGCGGGCTCTGACGACGACCTCGCCCAAGTGATACGAGATCACCTGGCATCTCGCGTCACGATGCTTTGTGATCAGGCCGGTGTTTTTCCAGATCAGATCCGTCGTATAATGATCGCCGGAAACACTACAATGATCTATCTTTTTATGAGATATTCCTGCGAAAGCCTGTCAAAAAGCCCGTTTGTACCGGATAAGCCGTTGCCTGAGGGGGGGATTTTTGATCCTGAATCCGGTGAGTTTATTTTTGGTGAAAAAGCTGATGACAAAGTATTTTTTTCACCTGATGATCCAAACTCATTTGTGAAAGTTGAGATCATCCCCTGGTCCTCTGCTTTTATCGGCGGAGATATAGTGTCAGGGCTTATGGGACTTTCCGAGGAGTTTTCCGATGATAAGACTGTGCTTTTCATCGACCTGGGAACAAACGGTGAAATGGTTTTGTCACATGGTGGAAAAATGTTTGCGGCCGCCACAGCCGCAGGACCTGCGTTTGAGGGCGGAGGGCTTAGCTGCGGCACAGGTGCGATACCCGGCGCGATATCAGGTGTAAAGCTATATCCGTCAAGACCTGCACTTACGACTATCAAAAACAGCCTTCCTGTCGGGATATGCGGAAGCGGAGCGATCTCAATCGTCTCAGAGCTTGTGGATAAAGGTTATGTAAATCCTGATTCATCGCTAAACCCGATTTTTCCTGAAGGTGGTCTGGTCCTGACGCCGCACGCGGCAACTCCCGAAAAAGCTCCGATCATTTTT
>CAMVCQ010000046.1 GCA_947166015.1 uncultured Lachnospiraceae bacterium | reverse complement strand
TTTAACACTACGGCGCTTTGTGTGCCGTCTAAGCACTATATGGTTGATATTTCCGAACGGGTGTCTGAAATCAAAAAGATGATCGATGCCGGGAAATATTTCACCATCAATAGAGCCAGACAATATGGAAAAACTACCACGCTTCAGGCAGTAAGGAGATTCATAGAGCCGGAGTATGTGGTTTTGAGTTTGGATTTTCAGATGATAAGCGCGAGTGGCTTTTCATCGGAAGAAGGATTCGCTCAAGAGTTTTGCAGGCTAATCCTTAAAAACGGAAAGATCAAAGAATATATTCCTTCTCGAATTCTTGGTGAGATTGAGGAGTTTAGAAATCAACAAACGCCGGAAAAGAATCTTGGAAAGTTGTTTGATCTGTTTTCGGATTGGTGTGATATGTCAGATAAACCCATAGTTCTTTTGATAGATGAGGTTGACTCTGCGACAAACAACCAGGTGTTCCTTGACTTCCTTGCGATGCTTAGGGCTGACTATATTGCGCGTGATGCAAGTGGTACTCCTGCTTTTCAGTCTGTGATACTGGCCGGAGTGACTGATATAAAGCATCTGAAATCAAAAATTCGGGAAGAAGCGGATGCAAAGGTGAATAGTCCATGGAACATAGCAGCTGATTATACTATAGATATGAGCCTTTCTGAGAATGGGATTCGTGGGATGCTTGATGAGTATGAAAACGATCATCATACCGGTATGGATACTGCAACCATGGCAAAAGCGATCCGTGAGTATACGAACGGTTATCCGTTTTTGGTAAGTAGGATCTGTCAGTTGATCGATACTGTTATTCTTCCTGATATGGGAGAGAAGGCTTGGACGCGAGACGGATTTGATAAAGCAATAAATCTGATTCTTAAGGAAAAGAATACGCTTTTTGATTCTCTGACATCTAAGCTTACTAATTATCCTAAGCTTAAGGAATCTATTAAGCAAGTGCTTATGGAAGGGGAGAGAGTTGTCTGGAACCAATATCAGGAAGATATTGTTCAAATGTCAATATACGGTTTCATTCGTAATGAACGAGGTGCGGTTAGGATTGACAACAGGATTTTTGAAACAATGCTTTATAATCTGTTCCTGTCAGACGAAGACATGGAAAACAGAACATTTTCAAACGAGGCTGATCTCGAGCGGAACATTTTTGTGAAGGATGGAAAACTCGATGTCAGGCTGATACTTGAGAGGTTTATCGAGACATATCATCAGGTGTGCGGGCCGCTGGAGGATAAGTTTAAAGAAAAAGATGGCAGAGAGCAGTTTTTGTTGTATTTGAGGCCGATCATAAACGGGACAGGTAACTACTATATCGAGGCGCAGACCAGGGATCAGAGGCGAACTGATGTTATAATTGATTACCTGGGACAGCAATACATAATCGAACTCAAGATATGGCGTGGTGAACGATACAATGAAGAAGGCGAGAGGCAAATAAGCGAGTATCTGGATTATTTCAATCTGTCAACCGGATATATGCTTAGCTTTAATTTCAACAAAAACAAGGAAACCGGCGTGAAGCAGGTGCAGGTCGGCGACAAGGTTTTGTATGAGGGCACGGTTTGAGGGATGTTTTGGAGGTGATAATTATGGAGTATAGATCGAGTAAAAGTGATCCCAAAACTGCGGTTGCGCTTGAGTACGCACCGGGTGAAATGGCGCCGAAAGTCGTTGCTACAGGACAAGGGGCAATAGCTGAAAAGATCATTGATGTGGCGCGTGATGCGCATGTGCCTGTTCATAAGGACGAAAAGCTTGCAAAATCACTCTCGATACTTGATATCGGTGAGTATATCCCACCCGAACTGTATGCTATCGTTGCCGAGGTGCTTGTTTTTGTTGACAGCATGGACAAGATTCAGGCAAAGATAAATGCTTAGAAAGGTGATTGGAGTTGTTTCGCGTGAGGGGTTTGTTTTATGGAAAGAATAAAAGAAATGTAATGCATAGCGTTTAAGGAAAAAAATTGGAGGACAAATTGTTAAGCATAAAAGAAATAAAAGCGATTTTTGATGAAACCCCGGTTGTGGGACTTGAATCAAAAATAAATGAATTTATAAATGATGAGCGTAGTGGTGTGATTAAGATCGTTGAGTCTGCGAAAAAGCGTATAATAAAGCATGAAAATGAGATAAAACGACTTGATGAGATGCTTTTTTTTGAAAAAAAATATCGACCGGATTGTAAGCTTATCTGTGGAATTGATGAGGCCGGGAGAGGCCCTTTTGCGGGGCCTGTTGTGGCAGGTGCAGTCATACTGCCGGTGGACATTATTGAAAAGCTCGATGATCCGGATGGCATGCACATAGAAGGGCTTAATGATTCCAAAAAAGTGAATCCGAAACGGCGCGAGGAGCTATATGATGAAATAATTGAAAAAGCGGTCGCTTATGGTGTTGGCATCAGCTCGCCCGCAAGGATTGACGAGATTAATATCCTGCAGGCTACCTATGAGGCGATGAAACGCGCGATCACGGATTTGGGCACTGTTCCGGATATGCTCCTAAACGACGCGGTGACAATTCCTGAGGTTCATATCCGTCAGGTTGGAATTGTAAAAGGCGACGCCAGAAGCTTGTCGATTGCGGCTGCAAGCATCATCGCAAAGGTGACCAGGGACAGGATGATGATCGATTATGCAGAGGTTTATCCTGAGTATGGCTTTGAGAAAAACAAAGGCTATGGCTCGGCCGAGCACATCAAGGCGCTAAAAGAGCACGGCCCCTGCCCGATACACAGACAAAGCTTTATTCATTCGTATGTTTAGGTTGTCAAAAATAAGTTTTTCGAGAGCAGCATTGGACCGGGCGAGCACAAAGTCAAATAGCATTTGATATGTATGAAAGGAAATGTAATTGAAGAAATCAACCCGTGTCATCGGAACGGAAAAAGAGGATATAGCCTGCAAATTTCTGATTAAAAATGGCTACAAGATAGTTGAGAGAAACTTTCACGGCGGAAGATTTGCAGAGGTTGATATCATAGCAAGGTCCGATGACGGTTATCTATGTTTCGTCGAAGTGAAATATCGCACGGATGATAAGCATGGTGGATATGTGGGTTCGGTTGATACACAAAAAATCAAAAACATCTGTCTGGGCGCGAAATACTATATTTCCCGACATAAGCTTAGCGACGATACTCCGATAAGATTTGATGTCGTTTTTATCCTCGGAGAGGATATCTCTCTTGTGAAAAATGCTTTTGATTTCATTAGTTGAGCTTGCTGTTTTTGAGTGATAGTTACATACACTTAGAATAAAATCTTCAGAGAAAACAGTATTCTTCTGATGTATCGAACGGAATTTTGTTATCAACGGCTTTGCTAAATCAGAGAAAACAGTTGAATTTAACATGACATAAGTGTATAATAGTAATGTTTGATGCTTGAAACGACTGATGCTGATCTGTGCTTCGTTTTTTGCTGAAATGTCGCATTATAATATATGTTTTAGGCGAAGATTTGATTTCTCATCTGCATTTTTGAATTATACTTAGGAAATGGAAGATAATAATGAGTAAACCAATTGTTGCCGTAGTTGGCAGACCAAACGTCGGTAAATCTACTCTTTTTAATACTCTTGCCGGCGAAAAAATATCTATAGTAGAAGACACGCCGGGTGTTACGCGGGATAGGATCTATGCCGATGTCACCTGGCTTGATTATGCATTTACACTTATAGATACCGGAGGGATTGAGCCGGAATCAGATGATCTGATACTGAAGCATATGCGTATGCAGGCAGAGCTTGCTATGGAGACCGCGGACTGCATATTGTTTTTGACGGATGTCAAGCAGGGACTTGTAGATGCTGACTATCAGGTGGCTGATATGCTTCGTCGTGCGTCGAAACCTGTGGTTCTGGTTGTAAATAAGGTCGACAATTTTGATAAATACATGCCTGATGTTTATGAATTCTACAATCTCGGCATAGGAGATCCGCATCCTATATCGGCGAGCTCAAAGCTCGGGCTGGGTGATATGCTTGACGAGGTGCTTGCAGTGCTTGGACCGGAGAGCTTTGAGGAGGAAGAGGATGATCGTCCGAAGATCGCCATTGTCGGTAAACCAAATGTCGGTAAATCTTCTCTTGTAAACAAGCTTCTCGGCGAGGAGAGAGTGATAGTTTCTGATATCGCGGGCACGACACGTGATGCCATAGATACCGAGATCAGGTACGATGGAACTGATTATGTTTTCATAGATACTGCGGGACTTAGGAGAAAAAGTAAGGTCAAAGAATCAATCGAGAGATACTCGACGATAAGGACGGTTGCTGCGATAGAGCGTGCGGACGTAGTCCTGATGATGATCGATGCGGTTGAGGGCGTGACCGAACAGGATGCCAAAATAGCCGGTCTTGCGCACGACAGAGGTCGCGGACTGATCATCGCTGTCAACAAATGGGACGCAGTTGAAAAAGACAACTCATCAGTGAAAAAATACACCGAAGATATCCGCAAGATACTGTCGTTCGTTCCCTACGCTGAGATTATCTTTATTTCTGCAAAAACAGGTCAGCGAACCGGAAAAATATTTGAATTGATACAAACTGTGATTGCTAATCACTCGATGAGGATCCAGACCGGTGTGCTTAATGAAATAATGACAGAAGCAGTTGCCATGCAGCAACCACCGTCAGACAAGGGAAAACGTTTGAAGCTGTTTTATATGACGCAGGTTGCGGTCAAGCCGCCGACATTTGTTATATTTGTAAACAGCAAGGAACTTATGCATTTTTCGTATCAAAGATATATCGAAAACCAGATCAGAGAGACATTTGGTTTTTCGGGAACACCGATAAGGATTCTGATCAGAGAGCGCAAAAAAAATGAATAGTTCGGTTGCATATCATTAATTATTTTGTTATCAAAAGTCGTATCACGACTAAAACCGGAGGCTAATAATGATAATAACAGGTGAAATGCTTATTGCGGCAGCAATTTTTTTGGTAGTGGGATATTTTTTCGGAAGTTTTCCTACCGGAGTTTTTATCGGACGCAAGAGTGGACACGACCTGCAGTCTGAAGGCAGTGGAAATATCGGCACGACCAATGCTATGCGTACAATGGGCAAAAAAGCAGGGCTTATAACATTTTTGGGAGACCTTGCAAAAGCGTTTATTCCGACATTGTGTGTTAGGTTTATATATTGTGGATATATCAAAGGCTTTGATACGGATCTGACTTATCTGTTCACACTGATAACCGGACTTGGAGTATTTCTGGGTCATATTTTTCCGTTTTATCTGAAGTTCAAAGGCGGCAAAGGCGTTGCCGTGTCAGCTGCTATCATTATTGCATCATCTGCGGACCTTGGGATAGGAATGTGGATGATATTTATCGGGATAGCTATTTTTGCGATAGTTGTTGGTATCACGAAGTATGTGTCACTTGGATCACTCATAGTTATGTGGTACTTCCCGATATATGTTTATTTAAAGTTCATAGAAAGTCCATATTTTTGGATTATGATGGTTACAGGTTTGATATTTGTGGCGCTTATATATATCAAGCATTTGGGTAATATCAAAAGGCTGTTGACGGGTACGGAGCGCAAGATCACAGACAAGAAAACCGATTCGACGGAAAACAACAAAAACAAAAAAACTGAGTAATTCAACATAAAATATAATTACAAGCAGGTGTATGACAATGAGAAAAATAACATTTTTGGGAGCGGGCAGCTGGGGAACGGCGCTTGCTATACTGTGTGCAAACAATGGAAATGAAGTTACAATTTGGTCTGCTGTTCAATCAGAGATTGATATGCTCAAAACCAATCGCGAACACAAGGACAGACTTCCGGGTGTGAAGCTTCCGGACAGTATCGTGATCGAAGAAGATCTGCAAACCGCTTGCGAGGGCAGAGATTTGCTTGTTTTTTCCGTAGCTTCTCCGTTTATCAGATCAACAGCAGAAAAAATCAAACCATTTATAAAGCCCGGGCAGATCATAGTAAATGTTGCAAAAGGTATAGAGGACGGAACACTTCTCACACTTTGCTCCGTGATCGAGGATGTGCTTCCCGAGGCGGATGTCGCAATCCTTTCGGGACCGAGCCACGCGGAAGAGGTTTCAAAAGGAGTACCTACGACAGTTGTTGTGGGAGCGAGGTCAGAGCAGACGGCTGCTTTCGTGCAGGACATTTTTATGTGCAATAATTTCAGGGTGTATACTAGCCCTGATATCATCGGGATAGAGCTTGGCGGCTCGCTGAAAAATGTGATCGCGCTCGCTGCCGGAATACTTGACGGAATGAATATGGGTGACAATACAAAAGCAGCGCTTATGACAAGAGGTATTGCGGAAATCTCAAGACTTGGAACCGAGGTTGGCGGAAAAATGGAGACATTTAGCGGGCTTTCGGGAATAGGAGATCTGATCGTGACCTGCACAAGTAAGCACAGTCGTAATCATAATTGTGGTTATCTGCTCGGTCAGGGAAAAACACTTGAGGAAGCAAAAAAAGAGATCGGCCAGGTTGTGGAGGGCGTCAATACCGCACAGGCAGCTATGAATCTGGCAAACAAATATCATGTTACAATGCCTATCGTAGAGCAGATAAACGCAGTTTTGTTTGAAAACAAGTCGCCGAAACAGGCTATGAATGATCTGTTTGTCAGGGACAAGGTTATAGAGTACAAAAGCCTTCATTGGTCTTGAAAAAATTTTCATATAGGTTGATTATATCGAGAAACTGTGGTATAATGACACTGAATGTGATTCTGTAACAGGAGGAAAGAAAGTTGAAGAAGAATTTTTTGATGGTTGCACTTGCAGCACTTATAGTTACAACGGCAACCTGTGTTGTTGGATGTAGTTTTGATGAGTTTGTATCTAAGTTTACCGGAGCTGCTTCGGGTAGTGCTGTTTCAGGTGGAGCTTTGCCTGAGTATGTAAGCGGACAGGCAGTTGAAATCGAAGAGTACGATGCACTTGAGCTCGTGGAGCTTAGCAACTATATCGGAGTTGAGGTCGATTGCACGGTTTCAGATGAGGAGCTTGATGCAGAGCTTGACAATCTTTTAGCTGAAAAACCTCTCAAGATCGAGACAGGTACAGCCAAAAACGGCGACAAGGTAAATATCGATTACAGTGGAAAGAAAGACGGCAAAAAATTCGACGGTGGAACAGCAGAGGATCAGACGATCACCCTTGGAGAGAGTGGATTTATCGATGGATTTGACGATGCTGTGATCGGCATGAAGGTCGGTGAGAAAAAAGACGCTCATTTGAAATTTCCTGATGATTATCACGATGAAAAACTTGCAGGAAAGAAAGTTGTATTTACTATCAAGCTCAACTATATCGCCGGTGTGAAAAACATGGTAGATGATGAGTATATCAAGAAAAACACTGATTACAAAACTCTTGATGAGTGGAAAACAGAGACGAAAAAATCACTTGCCGAGACGAAAAAAAGCTCTGCAGCAGTGACTGCAACCGGAAAGGTTCTTGATGAATCAAAGGTCAAAAGCGTACCGCCTACACTTCTTCTTGCAGAGAAGGAAATGACCAGAGCAAGCTTTATGGCTCAGATAGCTCAGTACGGAGTTGATCTTGATACAGCACTTCAGATGCAGGGCAAAACAAAAGAGGTATTTGAGGATGAGCTTTTGAAACAGGCTCAGAAGACTTGTGAAGCAGAGCTTATCTGTGAAGCCATTATTGAAAAAGAAAACCTTGACGTATCGGATGCAGCCGTGAAAAAGTATATAGATGATATGGTTGCGCAGAGTGGCAACTCTTTGGATACGATCAAGCAGAACTTCAAGAATGCATACGGTACTGCGATGACTTTTGAAGATTATATGAAAACAGCTTATGAATACAACACCGTATCTGAGTTCATCGGGAAAAATGCCAAGATAATTGAGTAATTCTTTTGGATTGGGGAGTTGATTATGGCAGAGGCTGCGATTAAAAACAATGCTATCAAACAGACGTCTGTGAAGGCGTCTGTTTCTGCTATTGATATCTCTAAATACAGGGAAGCAGGTTTCTCAAAACTGCAATGTATGATCATAAAAGAAGGCCTTGAGGAAGGTCTCAAGGTGGACATTTTTGCCAAAAAGAATTTCAGTCCTCTTCAGATGGAAGAGATAAAAAAAGGTCTTGCGGAGGGCTTTGATGTTTCTGTTTTTGCAAAGCCTGAGTTCAACAGGCAGCAGATGAAAGAGCTGAGGAACGGTCTTCAAAAAAACATCGATATCACCGAGTTTGCCAACCCTGATTATGATGCGAAATTGATAAAAGCAATGGTTCTTGCAAAGGAAAAACATATCGATATCAGTGAGTTTTTGAAAAGACAATACAGCGGAAAACAGACCCTGATGTATGTGAATGGAAAAATAGAGGGAGTAGACCTTACAAAGTATATCGAAAGAGGGCTGGAGGAAGACCAGCTTGCAGTATTTATTGAAGCGGAAAAAGAAGGTATAAATCTCGATCCTTACGCCGGACTCGGACTCTATGGAGTTCAGCTTCAGGAGGTCATGGAGGGGCTGAAAAAAGGCATCAATGTTTCTTCGTATGCAAACGGCAGATACAACTGGATGCAGATGGCCGAGATCAGAGAGGGTATAGAAAAAGGTCTCAATACAAAAGTTTATACTGATCCGGATTTCACGCATCTTCAGATGAAACAGATCAGGCTTGGCCTTGAGGATATGCTCGATGTATCGGGATATGCGCAGACAAGCATTGAACCGGAGAGAATGGCTGAGCTTCGCGAGGAAGCGTTTAATGAAGCCGGATACGCCGACAAGATCAACAAGATCCTTGAGGGGAGCGCGGTTGCTGAACTTATCAATGCGCCTGAGATGCCGGAGCTTGGCTTTGATTTCGGTGCCGAGGCAGAAAAACTACTTGAGGAAGAAGAGGTTATCAATCCTGCAGTTGCTCTTGCCAAAGAACTTGTGGGAGATATAGCCCAGGAAATAGAAGAAAAAGAAATAGACGAAGAAACAATCCGTGAGGATGTAGCCGTAACTGTTTCTGAAGACAAAATGCGTGCTTTTGTAAATGTTTCACAGCCTGTCGGAGACAGGGTATACACGATTCGAGACATCACAAGAGCGCTTCGTGAGCATGATGTAAAACAGGGAATTTCTCAAGAGGCGATATCGAGACTTATCAATGACAAAAATTATTTTGTCGATGTTTTGGTCGCTGAAGGTAAGGAAGCTGTAAAAGGAGAGGACGGATTTTTTACCTTTAATTTCAAAAAAGAATACAAGCCAACTCCGAAGATCCTTCCAAATGGTTCTGTTGATTACAAAGGAATGGAGCTTTTTGAAACGGTTGACAAAGGCGATGTGATAGTCACTTACACTCCACCGACTGCCGGCGATTTTGGTTATGATGTTCTGGGAAACCTCGTCACACCGGAAAAAGGAAAAGAACTACCTGAGATCAGAGGAAAAGGATTCCATGTTTCGGAGGACAAAACAGAGTATATAGCTGACTTAAAAGGTATTATCGAGTGGACGCAGGATGAAAAGATCGAGATCAGAAATGTTTATAATGTCGAGGGCAGCGTTGATGTATCCACCGGAAATATCAACTTCGACGGCGATGTAAATGTCATGGGAAATGTAGATCCGGACTTCATGATAACGGCGTCAGGCAATGTCGTAGTAGAGGGAAGCTGCGAGGGCTGCTCAATCTATGCCGGTCAGGATATCCTGATAAAAGGCGGATGTCAGGGAAGAAATGTCACTGAGATCAACGCCGGTGGTGCTATCATCGGACAATTTTTCGAATCCTGCAAGCTGCGGGCGACCGGCGACATAACGTGCACTTACATGCTTAATTGCGACACGCTGACTGAGGGCTATCTCAAGGTTGCGGGCAGGCGAGGCGTCATCATCGGCGGACACACCACTGCCAAAACCGGGCTTGAGTGCTTCGGACTTGGAAATGTTGCCGAGACCAAAACGGTTGTTGATGTCGGTGTCGGAGAGGGTGACACAAAGGCATATACAGAGATATTGAATAAATGCGGCAAGGTCGAAAAAGACATAGAGACTCTGGAATCAGGAATTGAAAAAATAATGATGATGGAAGAAAAAAATGAAAAGGTTCTCGAGCTCTATGACAAATTAAGCGGAGCGCTTGTGACTCAACGAACTGAGTTAGAAGAGCTGCGGGAAGAAAAAGAAATAGCTGTCGCAAAAATGACCAAACAGAGGGTGGCTCAGATCGATGTCAAAGGAACTGTCCATCCGGGCACAAAAGTGTTTGTAAATTCACTTTCTTATATTGTCAGAGAGACACTTAAAAATGTATGCTTCCTCAAAGAAAATGAAAAGGTCGGATACAAGATCAGGACGAAGCTGTAGGTAGGAGGAAACCATGGAAGAAGCAGGTGTAAAGGTAGCGAGATACTTCGGTACCGTTGTAGGACACAGAGACTATATGACTTCCCATCACGCCAGAAGGGTGGGGATGATTTCCTATGTCCTTACGGATACAGTCAGAAAGCTTTTTCCTGAGTTCGGTATAGGTGATCACGAGGTAAGGATGATATCAAGTGCTGCCACGCTTCATGACGCCGGCAAGATCGGACTTCCCGACAGAGTTATACTGAAACCCACCAAGCTAAACAATCAGGAATACGAGATATACAAAAGCCACACCTACAAAGGCAAAAAAATGTTTGACAATGTAACTCGCATGATAAAAGAAAACGATCCCGACAGAGTATTTTTTGAAATGGCCGGCACTATCTGTCTGGAGCATCACGAAAGATATGACGGAAAAGGCTATCCGGAAGGGTTGAAGGGTGATGAGATAAGCTTAGCTGCACAGATAGTCGGGCTTGCTGATTCGTATGATGATTGTATGAGCGACAGGATGTCAAAGAAAAAAATGTCAAAGCTTGAGGCGTATGACAAAATCGTCAATGGGGATTACGGTGAGTTCTCGCCTGAGTTGCTGTATGTATTCAAAGAATGCAGGCAACAGCTTGAACAGATTTTGATGAAGGAGAGCGGATTGGCTGAAAAACTATAAAAATGCAAATCCGTCGACAAAAGTAGAAAATAATATTGACAAATGTTACGGAAAATGCTATAATTCAAAACGATATGTAACAATTTTGTAACAAATTTGGGAGATTTTTAATATGAAAAACTGGAAAAGAATAGCAGCAACAGCGATTTCAGGATGCTTTGTTCTGGCACTTATCCTCACATCTGTTCAGGCTTTTGCAGAGTCTGTTGCATCAGAAGAGGAAAAAAGCGGAGCAATAGTTGTTGTAAATGATTTTTGTACAAAGGTTGCAGACGGTCAGCTTCCTGCGACGGATCCGCTTCTTTTGGCAGGCGGAACAGACCTTGCAGAAGGCGAACCGGCGACAGGACCTGCGACAGAGATTCAGTCTGCTTACGATGACGGAGATCATGTAAACCTCAATCTGAATTATTCAAGACTTGGAATCGCAAATAAAGTTGACAATTACCTCAATGTCCGCAAAAAGCCTTCCAAGAAAGGTCGCATCATCGGAAAAATGACAAAGAATGCCGGATGCCATATTTATAAGGTGAAAAAAGGCTGGGCAAAAATTGTTTCCGGTAAGGTTACCGGCTATGTAAAATCATCCTACCTCACAATGGATGAAGAAGCTGAGAAGCTTGCTTCTGAGGTCGGAAGAGACTGCGTTGAGATACTTACTGATTCTCTCAATGTTCGTGCGCTTCCTTCGACAACAGCGCCTGTTTATTCGGTAGTGGATGAAGGCGAGGAGTTCGAGATCAAAAAAGAAAACGTCGACAGAGAATTTCTTGAGAAGATCATCAAAAAAGAAAAAATCTCTGACGAGAGTATAGAGCGTGCAGGAGGAATGGATTATCTTCTTGAGCATATGGATGAGTTTATCTGTATCTATGTGGATGATGATTATGCCTTCGTATCAAAAGAGTATGTAAAAGAGCAGTTTTCACTTAAGCGTGCTACAAAGGTCAAAAATCTTTCGCGCGGAGACGGTACAAACGAGCAGCAAAGCATCGTAAACTATGCGATGCAGTTCCTCGGAAATCCATATGTTTGGGGCGGAACATCTCTGACTCATGGATGTGACTGCTCGGGATTTGTGATGTCACTGTATGCGCATTTTGGAAAAGGTCTGCCACACAGCTCTGCGGCTCAGGCAGGTTGTACAAGAAGTGTATCTCATCCGATGCCGGGAGATCTGTTCTTCTACGGAAGTGGTCATGTTGGACATGTGGCAATGTATATCGGCGGAGGCCAGGTTATACATGCATCTAACCACAGGGACGGTATCAAGATCTCAAATGCTTACTATAGACATCCGCTCAAGATAGGAAGAGTATTCTGATAAAAAATGAATAAAGTATCTGATTGTTATGACATAATAATAATTGGGGCAGGCGCTTCGGGACTCCTTAGCGCCTGCCTTTTGGCGTCGTCCGGAAAAAAGATACTTATAATCGAGAAAAATAAACGCGTCGGAATGAAGCTATCAGCCACAGGAAATGGACGATGCAATCTGACAAACCTTGATATGCGTGCAAGAAATTATTATTGTGAAAAAGAGTTTATAGAATCTGTTATAAATAGAGTTTCGCCTGAAGATGTGATTAGTGTTTTCAATAACCTGGGTGTATATACAAGGGATAAAGACGGATATGTTTACCCGCATACAAATCAGGCTTCGACGGTTATAAATGCTTTGATAAAAGGGTGTGAGCATGAGAGCATTTTTGTTTTGACTGATACGCTTGCGAGCGACATCGTTGTAAATGATGATGTTAATGGAAACCTGCCGAGGTTCGTGGTGGAGACTTCCGGAGGTAGCTTCGGAAGTGAGAAACTGATATTTGCCTGTGGTGGTGCTGCGGGCGCTGAGCAGGGCGGCTCCGGTGCCGGATACGAATTGGTAAAAAAACTTGGACATACAGTGTCTGAAATATATCCCGGACTTACCGGTATGTATGCCGCCGGAAGGTGGTGGAAGGAAGTGTCCGGAACAAGAGTGCAGGGGAGCTTTTCGCTGTATGTGGATGACAAAAAAGAAGGAACGGAGACAGGCGAGATACAGATAACTGCAAAGGGAGTCAGTGGTATCCCCGTATTTCAACTTTGCAGAGTTGCGGCGCAGGCTTTGGCCGAAGGAAAAAATGTTTGGGGCGAGATTGACTTTGTTCCCGGGATGAGGAGCGAGAAGATCGCTGATTGGATCGATGAGCACGGCGTGGAAGGACTTGTCCCTGCGAAGTGGATCAATATCATTTCACAAGGAGATGTTGTCAAGAATATAAAAAGATTTGGGTTTACCATAACGGATACTTATCCGATTGAAAAGGCGCAGGTGAGCGCCGGCGGAGTGCCGCTATCAGAAATTGATCGCAATTCTTTTGAAAGTGAGGTCGCTCCGGGGGCGTATCTTTTGGGGGAACTGCTCGATGTCGACGGCATCTGCGGCGGCTATAATCTGCACTTCGCCTGGGCATCCGCGATCATCTCGTCGCATCATCTTATGGAACAGATTTAAAATGATTATTTAGTAGTAATAATTGCAATGAGTTTGAGTGTGAAAAATCCAACGCAACTCTATGGAACCGCTTTCCTCTGAACTAACTGCTAACTACGACTAAGAGCGTGAGATATTCACGGCACGATTTGTTCTTATCTCACGCTCTAAGTCTTCGTAAGCAGTGGATTTCATCGGGCGGTCCCGAATCGTTGCTTATGGAAGTTTCACACTCAAACTCCCATCCAATGATCAGTCGCCATAATAATCATTTTCAAGTAACTGATATCGATTTTGTGTTAACTGCTTTTGTACGAGGGGACTCGCGAGGAACATCGTTGCGCAGCCGAGGTGTTTTCGAGGCGTGCAACGCGATGTTTCCGCAAGACGCGAGTGGATCCCCGAGTAAAAGCTAGTTAACCAAAATCGATTTAGATACTTCTAAATAATCATTTTAGGAATAGCCATTATCTATAACGAGAGGTAGCCATGATAAAGTATAATCAAATCAAGATCCGACATAGCGATGCACCGGCTGACGAGCGAGCGTTTTTGAAAAGTTACGTTTCACGAAAGCTATCCATCAATGAAGCGGACATGCACCATTTCAAGATCACAAGAAAAAGCATTGACGCCAGAAAAAAACCGGAGATATACTATGTCTATGCAGTAAGCTTTGACTCTGAAAAAGAAGCAGAGATACTAAAGAAAAACAAAAAGAATAAAAACATAATATCAGTTAAAAAACCAAAACTGTATGAATCAAGACTCAGTCGTATCAAAACCAACAAAACAGTTGTTGTAGTCGGGGCAGGGCCTGCCGGACTTTTTGCAGCTTATGCGCTGTCTCTGAAAGGGTTTAAACCAATTCTTATTGAGCGCGGTGCGCCTATAGAAGAACGAGTATCTGATGTGGAAAAATTTTGGAACAGCGGAGAACTCGACGAGGAGTCAAATGTCTGTTTCGGCGAGGGAGGAGCAGGTACTTTTTCGGACGGAAAGATAAACAGCGGGATCAAAGATGAGTTCGGCAGAAAGGATTTCGTGCTCGAAACATTCGTCAGGTTCGGTGCACCCAAAAGTATCCTGTATGATGCGATGCCGCATATCGGGACCGATGTTCTCAGAAAAGTGATCGTTGCTATGCGAAATGATATGATCAAGCGCGGGTGCAGGTTTTATTTTCATGCAAAGCTTGTTGGAATAGATGTGGAATCGGTTAATATTGCAAATGATGATAATGCAGATTATTCTATAACTATTGATCCAAATGATAACACATTAAATAACGCTCAAATAAATTATGATCACGAATCATTTATCATATCAAAAAATCAATTACAAAAAATAAAGCTAACAGGTGTAAAAATCATCGACCTGCAAAAGAATAATCTTTTGGATAAACTAAAGCAGGACGGAATTAACGCAAAAAAATCGATCACCTCTGATGAAATAACTATTCCATGCGATGATGTGATCCTTGCGATCGGTAACTGCGCGAGGGACACATTTAGGATGCTTTTCGATGCCGGTGTCGACATGACCAACAAACCTTTTGCAGTAGGCGTTAGGGTGCAACACCCTCAGTCGGAAATAGATGCCTCGCAGTATGGGGATTATTATTCTTTTGAGAACAACAACTCCGATTATGATAGCGATGATCCGGCCGGCACAAATCATAAACTCCCTGCTGCAAGTTACAAACTTACAGGCAAGACAACCGACGGCAGAGGCGTATATAGCTTTTGTATGTGTCCGGGGGGCTATGTGGTAAATGCCTCCACAGAAAAAAACAAACTTGCGGTAAACGGAATGAGCGATGCCGCGAGGGATTCGGGTTGCGCAAACGCAGCAATTGTTGTGCAGGTAAATCCTGACGGCGAAGATGTTTTTGCCGGGGTTGAGTACCAGAGACGGCTCGAAGAAAAAATGTTTCGAGTGGCTGATGGAGCTATCCCTGTGCAAAGGTTTTCATCATTTAAGAAAAATAATAATGAAACCGAATCCCGGGAAAAAACGTCATTGCACCTATCAAAAAAACAACCTTCCGTCAAAGGCATCTGGAAGTATGCCAATGTAAGAGCAGGGCTTGATGATGATATTGCGCAGGGCGTCGTCGACGGAATGATACAATTTGGAAAAAAGATAAAAGGCTTTGATGCGGATGATGTCCTGATAATGGGGCTTGAATCAAGGACATCATCGCCGGTCAGGATTCCGAGAGATGAGAGCCTTCAAAGCACATCGATAAATGGCCTGTACCCCTGCGGAGAGGGCGCGGGGTACGCCGGCGGGATACTGTCTGCAGCAATTGACGGGCTCAAGTGCTGTGAAGCGGTTGCCGGTGATATATAAAACGGTTTTTCTTGGCAAATCGCATAGATCAGCGCTTGATGAACTCATTTTTGATTCGATCAAAAAAACTACTTGAAAAATCCAACCTGTTCGGGTTATAATGTGTCAATGGGGTCGAAAGGAGCAAATTCTGATCAAACCGATGGTTTATCCACGGTCAAGGACAAGACACCTTTTGATCGCGACATTTTTATGAAAAATAAAGAAAAGAAACATAAACACCGGAGGAGAACCAAATGAAACCTTATGGACTGAATGAACTCAGAAAAATGTTTTTGGACTTTTTTGAAAGCAAAGAGCACCTTGTGATGCCGAGCTTTTCTCTGGTCCCGCAAAACGACAAAAGTCTTTTGCTGATAAACGCAGGAATGGCGCCGCTTAAACCGTACTTTACCGGACAGGAGATCCCGCCGCGAAAACGCGTTGCCACATGTCAGAAATGTATCAGAACCGGTGATATAGAGAACGTCGGACATACCGCCAGACACGGTACATTTTTTGAAATGCTCGGAAACTTTTCATTTGGAGATTATTTCAAAAATGAAGCGATAGAGTGGTCTTGGGAGTTTTTGACAAAGGTTCTTGAGATTCCTGAGGATCGTTTGTATCCGTCGGTGTACGAGGATGATGACGAGGCGTTTGAGATATGGGAAAAGAAAATCGGAGTTGCTCCGGATAGGATTTTCAGATTCGGGAAGGAAGATAACTTCTGGGAGCACGGCGCAGGTCCGTGTGGTCCTTGCTCTGAGATTTACTTTGACAGAGGAGAAAAATACGGCTGCGGAAAACCGGATTGTACTGTTGGCTGCGAGTGCGACAGATATATCGAGATCTGGAACAACGTATTTACGCAGTTTGAGAGTGACGGCAAAGGCAACTACGAGGAGCTTGAGCAAAAAAATATAGATACCGGAATGGGCCTTGAACGCTTGGCAACTGTGATGCAGGGCGTTGATTCAATTTTTGATGTTGATACTATAAAAGCGCTTCGCGATAAGGTTTGTGAGGTTGCCGGAGTTCAGTATGGAAAAGATCATATGACTGATGTGTCCGTGAGAGTGATCACCGATCATATCAGATCTGTGACATTTATGGTATCAGATGGTATCACTATGTCCAACGAGGGCAGAGGATATGTGCTTAGGAGGCTTCTCAGACGAGCTGCAAGACATGGAAGGCTTCTGGGTATCACGGGGACGTTTGTGACGGACCTGGCAGATGTTGTCATAGTC
>CAMVCQ010000045.1 GCA_947166015.1 uncultured Lachnospiraceae bacterium | reverse complement strand
TCTATATCGGCTGATTTTTTGATTAAATTAACATCATTTTTAAAAAAATCAAGGATTTCCCGATAATTCAGGAAATCCTTGATCCCACTGTTAAATTTTCCCGGACACACTGACCTGATCAGTGCATCCTCAAATCGGATAGCTTTTCGTATCGAAAAGCCATCAAAGATTTTCCTGAAGGAATTTGGAAAGTTTCTCTATGGAAGCATCCTCATCAACGCCGTCGCACTTGATCACGATCTCTTCACCGCATTTTGCGCCAAGTCCCATCACACCGAGAATTCTTTTTGCATCAGCTTCTTTGTCTCCTTTTGCGATCTTCACATCGCATTCGCAGGCTGCAGCTTCTTTTACAAAAAGTCCTGCCGGGCGTGCGTGGATACCCTGTTCATCAGTAATTGTGTAGCTAAATTCTTTCATTATTTACCTCCTTGTAGGTTTATTTTTTTTAATCTTTTGCGGGCTTTCTAAGCAATCCCAAAAGTATCGCAGTCACAACCGATCCCGCAAGCCAGGCTGCTATATACAGCCAAGGCTGACCAACCGTCGCAAATACGAACACGCCTCCGTGGGGTGCCATAAGTGTACATCCGAATACCGCCGAGAGAAGTCCCGCAACACCGGCTCCTATCATAGTTGCCGGGATAACGTGTCCCGGATCTGCAGCTGCGAAAGGAATAGCACCCTCAGTGATAAACGAGCATCCCATAACAAGGTTTGATACCGCCGATGAGCGCTCCACTTTTGTGAATTTTTTCGGGAATATCCAGTTTGCAAGTGCGATACCGATAGGCGGAACCATACCTCCGACCATAACCGCTGCCATAGCTATGTAGCAGGCCTGAACTCCGGGGTCTGTCATCGAAGCACCGTTATTCATCAAATCCTGTGCCTGCGCGAGCATACCCGTACCAAACACGTAAGCTGCTTTGTTTATCGGGCCACCCATATCGATAGCCATCATCGCACCAAGCAACAGTCCCAGCACAGGCGTCAGTCCCGAATCCGAAAGTGACGAAAGCATGTTGGACAGTCCGGTGTTTGCCAGACCGATAAGCGGATTGAATATCATACACATCAAAACGCCTATTACAAATACTCCGACGAGTGGATATATAAGTATGGTCTTGATACCGTCAAGTGCTTTGGGGAGATTTGCGCAGATTTTTTTGAGGCAGAGAACTATTCCGCCGGCAAGGAAACCTGCAAGTATACCTCCGAGGAATCCGGAAACCGTTGTACCGCCGTCAGGCGCCTGGAATCCGAAACTCGCCATAAACTTATTGAATCCCGTAAGTGTTCCGTTGCTGTACGAAACCGCCCAGTCAACATTGCTGTCTACAAATCCCTGTATGAGGGCATTGCCGTTTGCCGCTATCAAGCCTCCGACAAATCCGACTACAAGTCCCGGTCTGTCAGCTATCGAGTATGCGATATATCCCGCAAGGACCGGAACCATCAGTCCCATCGCCGTACCACCGATATTTTTCAAAAATGCCGAGACAGGCGTCATTGTTCCGAAATTTCCACCGGCGCTCGTTCCGTATCCGCAGATGGTGTCGATCAAAAATGCCAACGCCACCAGGATACCGCCTCCGATAACGAACGGAAGCATATGTGATACTCCACTCATCAGGTGTGTATACGCCGCATGTCCTGCACCGCCGCCCTCTTTTGATTTTGATTTTTCCTCGGAAGCTCCGGCACCTGCTTTGTAGATATCCGCATTTCCAGAAAGAACATCGTTGATAAGCTTTTCGGATTTGTTGATACCGTCTGCAACCTTGGTGATGATTGTCGGCTTTCCGTCGAACCTGTCAAGAGGAACTTTCGTGTCCGCTGCCACTATGATACCGTCAGCTTTTTTGATCTCATCGGCTGTCAGTTCATTTTTCGCTCCACCGGAGCCTCTGGTCTCGACCTTGATCGCGATTCCCATTTCCTGAGCTTTTTTCTCAAGCGCCTCCGCTGCCATGTAGGTGTGCGCTATCCCTGTCGGGCACGCTGTGACAGCGAGGATGAGCTTTCCGCTCTCGTCTCCTATGATACCCTCGGTGTGCTCTTTTGCACCCTCGGCGTCATCGATGATCTGCAAAAATTCATCAACTGTTTTTGCTGATTTCAAGCTGTTTGTGAAGTCCTCGTCCATAAGCATGGTAGAGAGCTTTGACAATACATCGAGATGAACATTGTCCTCGGTGTTTGGTGCCGCGATCAGGAAAATAAGGTTTACCGGTGCGCCGTCAAGTGCGTCATAATCAACACCGCTTGGCACAGTCATCGCTGCAAGCCCCGGAGCTTTTACCGCATCGGATTTGCAATGCGGAATAGCTATCCCTTCACCGATACCTGTCGTACTCTCTTCCTCTCTTGCAAATACGCCTTTTGTGTAGGTCTCCAAGTCAGCGATCTTTCCACTCGCGTCCATCAGCGCAACCATCTGATTGATCGCATCTGCTTTGTCAGATGGACTTCCACCAATAGCCACACTTTTTTTGTCCAAGAGATCGGTTATTTTCATAAATTCAACCCTCCTTTGACCTTTTCTACCTGTTCTTTTGTCGCCAGCCACTCGGTAAACGCACTAGCGCTTCCCGTACTTAATCCGTACTTAAATGCCTCACCGCAATCTCCGTCGCAGAACAGGTACCCGGCGACAAAACCGGCAACCATCGAATCCCCGGCCCCAACGGAATTTACAAGCTTCCCTTTTGGCGCCTCGGACTGATATACAGAGCCGTCCTGCGCTATCAAAACCGCGCCCTCACCGGCCATGGAGATCAGGACATTTTTCGCGCCCTCCTCCTGAAGCTTTTTGGCGTAAGGGATCACTTCCTCGCGTGTTTTGAGCGTAACTCCGTAGATCTCTCCCAGCTCGTGGTTATTTGGTTTTATAAGAAATGGGTGAAATTTAAGTACATTCATCAAAAGATCTTTTGTAGCATCTACTACGATCATGATATCTTTTTCCTTCATATATTCACAGATATCACTATAGAGTGTCTCAGGCATCTGAGACGGTATCGATCCGGAGAGGATGAGTATATCTCCGTCTTTTATCTTGTCGAGTTTATCGTATAATTTTTTTATATGAGCCTCACTGAACCCCGGTCCGCTGCCGTTTATCTCAGACTCCTGCTCGGATCTGAGCTTGACATTGATACGGGAAAAGCCCTCCTCCACCTCGATAAAATCAGTGGAGATGCCTTTGTTTTTCAGTTCATTTTCAATATAATCCCCGGTAAATCCGGCAACAAATCCAAGTGCCGTGTTGTCGAGTCCGAGGTTTTTCAAAACAATGGAAACATTGATCCCTTTTCCTCCGGGATAGACTGATTCCGAGGATGAACGATTGACGATCCCCGGAACAAACTTCTCCACATCGATGATATAGTCTACTGATGGATTGCAGGTGACGGTGTATATCATAGGCAGGCCCTCCTGATAAGTGTGCCGGGATCGCAATTAACTATTTAGTATTATATCACAAAAAAACCGAAAAATAAAGGAATATTTTATTATTTTCATTCTAAAAAAAAGGTTACTCCATAAAACTGAACACAGGCATTGACATTCGTGCTTTAGCATGATAAAATTAAAGCACAAAAGTTGAAGTGGAAGGAGGATAATGCGATGAGCGATATGATCACTTTCTCCATGAATAAGATAGAATCAACAGCTTCCAAGAACGGAGGACTTATAACAACTGCGGAAATTGAGCATTGTGGAATTCACCGTTCACGGATTCCTTTTCTTATTAAAAACGGATATATCACAAGAGAGTCTCACGGCATTTATTGCTTATCCAATGAAATCCCTGATGAGTTCCAAATCATTCAAAAAAGGAGCCCAAAACTTGTCTTCTCTTACGGGACAGCTCTCTATCTTTGGGATATGTCTGATCGAACTCCACATATATTGGACATTTCCGTTCCACAGGGCTTCAATGCCAGCCGAATCCGAAAAGACAACTCAAAAATTCGATTTCATTATGTTTCCTCAGACAAATGGGATATTGGAATTACATCGACCTTCACCCCAAGCGGAAATCCTGTTAGTCTCTACGATAAGGAGCGATGTATCATTGATCTCATCAAGCGCAAAGATAGAATTGATAAACAACTCTATCTCGGTGCATTACGGTCATATTTCAGCAATAAATCAACAGACAAAATCAAACTATTGAAATATGCAAAAACATTTCAAATCGAGGGAACTGTTAGAGACTATATGGACATACTTGATCAATGAAAGGAACAATAATATGAAAAATCCGGAACAGTTAAAGGGAGCCATTCGCAACATTGCACGTGAAAAGAATCTCCACGCCCAGGAAATCCTTCAATTCTTTTTCTTCGAGCGACTGTTAGATAGACTGTCACAATCAGATTACAGGAAAAACTTCATTCTTAAGGGCGGGCTACTGATTTCATCAATGATTGGAGTTTCTGAGCGTACAACGATGGATATGGATACGACCATTCAAGGAATATCTATGGAAAAAGCTAATATAGAACGGGTTATGAAGGAAATAATATCAGTTGACATTAATGATGGAATCAACTTTATTTTTTCAAAAATGGAACCTATACGCGAGGACGACGAATACGAAAACTATCGAATTCATCTGACAGCGGAATATGGAAAAATAAAAAATCCCATCAAAATTGACGTAACTACAGGAGACCATGTAACACCAGACGCGGTAGAATATGGCTTTCATTCATTATTTGATGAAAAGATCATCCCAGTCAACGCCTATCAACTGGAGACAATACTTGCTGAAAAATATGAGACCATACTCCGTCGGGGTATCGGAAACACTAGGGCAAGAGATTATTACGATCTGTATGTCTTGTTTCACTTGTACCGTGATACAATATCAGTAGATTTACTGAAACTTGCGATTCGACATACAGCTGAAACTCGTGGTTCAATCGATGTTATTTATAATTATGATGCAATTTACAAAGATGTTAAACACGAGCAATCTCTTATCAACCTGTGGCAAAACTATACTGATGAATACAGTTACGCTAATCATATTTCCTTTGAAAATGTGGTAGATAATGTTAAAGCATTTGGTGATTATATCAACTTATAATATCAATCTACATCAGCCAATCGGAGAACAATAGTTTTTTCCATCTCTTTTATCATAATGGATCAAAATCGATTTTCTCCCTCTACACTTCCATTTTGCACTACCCACTTGTCCAAAAATCAGCACTCAATCAAGGATGAGAATGAGAAAAAGTGATTTTAATTCATTTTATCTCTCACCGAACATAAGGGAAGGGCGAAACCTTGCGGCTTCGCCCTTTGAAAGAGGAGTTTTATGAAAAAACAATCTTGTTGGCTTATGATCTCAGGAGAACTACACTGATCATCTTTGGTTCATAATGTGTATCTCATCTCCTGATGTTGAGATAATGATAACATTGAAATGTGTCCAAATTGTGTTTTTGTCTTGACATTTTTGTGGTAATTTATATAATATTGATTTATGCCCGAATCGGTGGTATCATTGAACAATGCCTGGAGGAGATAAAAAAATGCCTGACATCAGATTGATAGCATACGACCTCGACGGGACGCTTTTGACAGAGAACAAAACCATCACGGCCCGCACGAAAAGGATACTGAAAAAAGCCTCGGAGGCCGGCATAGAGCTGGTTGTAACAACGGGAAGAGCCCTAAGCGGAGTCCCCGATGCCGTAAAACAGATCCCCGGGTGCAATTATGTGATCACCTCAAACGGCGCAGGTATCTACAAAAAAATCCGCGAGCTCGATCAGACCGATGAGAAAAATGACTCTGCCGAATCCTACACGATCCCTAACGATGCCTACACTATGATAACAGAGCATCTGATGGATAATGAAAAGGCTCGCGCTATGCTAAAAGAGCTCGGAAAGCTCGAAGTCATGCCGGATCCGTTTGTGGACGGAAGATGCTATATGCGAGCCGACAGAGCATATCTCGTCGAAAAAATGGCCGTATATGACGCTATGAAACAGTACATCCGCGACTCAAGGACCATCGTCGAGGATATGGACGAATTTCTGAAGGACAAAGAAATCCAAAAGGTCACGGTAAACTTCGCCGACGACGGCAAAGGAAACAGGATAGATGCCGACAAGGTTTTTGAAATCGCAAAAAAATACCCCGAATTTGTCGCTGTAGAGGGTGGTATCAGAAATATAGAGTTCTCAGCCTCAAAAGCCACCAAAGGATACGCGCTTACGGAGCTTCTGGAACTGCTTGATATAGATGCCTCTCAGGCAATAGCATTCGGAGACAGCGAAAACGACATCTCGATGCTGCAAACTGTCGGAACGGGAGTCGCTATGGCAAACTCGTTAAAGATAACAAAAGAGGCAGCCGACGCGATCACTCTCTCGAATGAAGAAGACGGCGTGGCGGATTATCTTGAAAAAATACTTGTGTAAAATTTGCTGATTTTCATATATCTACTTTCGTAGAATTTTCATCATCGGAGGAAAGAAACATGTTTGATTGGTTACCGACAGACAACCTGATATTAAATCTGGTTATACTTTTGGTGGGATTTGTCGCCCTTATCAAAGGCGCGGATATCTTTGTAGACGGAAGTGCTGATGTCGCAAGGAAATTCAAAGTACCGGGAGTGATCATAGGACTAACCATAGTAGCTATGGGTACAAGCGCTCCCGAGCTTGCAGTAAGTGTTTCGGCAGGACTCTCCGGATCGAACCAGATAGCCGTTTCAAATGTGGTCGGGTCAAACATTTTTAACCTGATCGTGGTCCTCGGAGTATGCGCTCTGCTCAAACCCCTTCCGGTGGATACAAGGATCAAAAAAAGAGATTTCCCAATATCGCTTATTGCGACGGTAGCACTCGTGTTTATGTCTGCTCTGTATATCATTTTCGGGCCGCGTCCCGATATGTCCGATACGATGGCGACCGCCGGAATCATAAGCCGTATAGGAGGGATCATACTTATGATAGGCTTTGTCGCATATATGCTGTATACGATCAAATATGCCAAAAACAACAAAACCGAGGAGGATGACAGCGCAAATACCTCATCACTTCTAAAGGATATCGTGTTTATCGTCCTTGGAGCTGCAATGATCGTAGCCGGTGGTGACGGAGTTGTAAGCTCTGCCAAAAACCTCGCTATGATGTGGGGAATGAGCGAGACTCTGGTCGGTCTGACCATAGTAGCTATAGGAACATCCCTTCCGGAGCTCGTGACTTCGATCGTAGCGTCCGTAAAAGGCGAAAACGGAATGGCGATAGGAAATGTGGTCGGGTCAAATATATTCAACCTTCTGCTGATACTTGGAGTCTCCTCGACGATCCGTCCAATCCCCGTGACAGTTGCTTCTTTCTTTGATCTGTCAACGCTTCTGGGCGTGAGCATAGTAGCGTTCATCTTTGTATGCACAGGCAAAAAAATAACAAGGATCGAGGGCGGAATAATGGTCCTGATGTATATCGCTTACACCACTTACGCTATACTTCGATAGTATCAATCGGAGGCTTTGATTCTTTGAAACAACAAAACCGGTCTGCATACGATGTGCAAACCGGTTTATCATTTACAAATTCATTAAAACCTGAAATCCCTGCCACCTGCTACTATGTCATTTAAGTAGTCGGAGGTTTTCTGTCTGATCTTTTCATTTGGGATCACGCCTATCTCCTTTTGGATCATCTCCATACCGATCCTTCTGGTATCCTCACTTGCGTAATCCTCGAGGTATTCTTTCAATGTCAAAAGAGCGTTCGGATGACAGCAATTGAGGATCTGCATATTTTTGCAAAGCTCCATAAATCTGTCTCCGGTTCGTCCGGCTCTGTAGCAGGCTGTACAAAAGCTTGGTATATATCCGAGCCTCATAAGCCAGTTCACAACCTCGTCGAGCGTTCTTCTGTCCGAAACATCAAACTGAGAAGAGTTCTCCTCAGGACTCTCTTCTTTTGCATATCCCCCGACGCTTGTTCTCGAGCCTCCGCTTATCTGTGAGATCCCGAGCGGCAGGACCATCTCTCTGACTTTTTCGCTCTCTCTTGTCGAGATGATCATACCTGTGTACGGAACAGCTATCCTGATGAGAGCGCACAGCTTTGCGAACGTCTCATCACTTATACCACCGTCGAACTCATCCGGGTCTATATCCTCGGCCGGCTTGACACGAGGCATGCTGATCGTATGCGGTCCGACTCCATGTACTGCTTCGAGATGCTCCGCATGCATCAGAACGCCTGCGAATTCGTACCGATATAGCTCGAGCCCGTAGAGAACCCCGAGACCAACATCGTCTATACCGCCCTCCATAGCACGGTCCATAGCCTCTGTGTGATAATCGTAATCATGCTTTGGTCCCGTCGGATGGAGTTTGAGATATGATTCTTTGTTGTATGTTTCCTGAAAAAGTATATACGTTCCGATCTCGGCATCCTTGAGCTTTTTGTAATTCTCAACTGTCGTTGCCGCTATATTTACATTGATACGGCGGATCGCACCGTTTTTGTGATGGATCCCGTATATAGTGTTTACACTCTCAAGTATATACTCGATCGGACTCATCTCCGGATGCTCGCCTGATTCTATAGCCAGACGCTTGTGCCCCATATCCTGGAGAGCTATGACCTCTTCTTTGATCTGTTCCTGTGTGAGCTTAACACGGCGGATGTGTTTGTTTTTGCCATGATAAGGACAATACAGACAACCGTTGATGCAGTAGTTCGACAGATAAAGAGGCGCAAAAAGAACTATTCTGTTTCCATAATAATCCTGTTTGATCTCCTCTGCAAGCCGGAAGCATTTGTCCAATATTTCCTTGTCTTCACAGGCAAGCAGAACAGATGCCTCTCTGTGGTCTAACCCTTTTTTTTCTGCTGCTTTTGCCAGGATCTCCTCTATCAGAGGCATATCATTTTTGTGCGCATCCGCATAAGCGAGTGTTTCCAGTATTTCCTCGTGGTTTATAAAGTCTTCGGCTTTTTTTGATGTTACATCATACATTGTTTTGTTCCTCTGTGCTGTTTATCATCTGTAAAGCAATTTGCTCATCTCCGCTATGTTTTCAGCGAGAGATTTTACATCCTCGATAGTGGAATTGAGCTCTTTCATGTTTTCGTTTTGTGTGGTTATGCTCTCACTTATCGTTGTGATACGATTCATAACATCTTTGATCGCAGTGTTCATTTCACCGAGTATCCTTGAAATATCACTTGTTGTCTCCTGCGTGGAGTTTGCAAGTGACTGAACCTCGCTCGCAACTACGGCAAATCCTTTTCCGGCCTCTCCCGCTCTTGCCGCTTCTATGGAAGCATTTAATGAAAGTAGGTTTGTCTGAGCTGCGATGCTCTCTATGATCTTGATTATTTCCATGGAGTCATCAACTGATTTCTCGATGGTTTCTGATTCCTGCGCGATCTCTGCCTGCTTCATCGCAACTTCCTTCATGTGCGAAGCAGTATCCTCAACCGCCTTTGTAACCTCTTCGATCCTCTCGGTAAGTCCTGATATTGCGGGCTCAAGTTCTTCTTCAAACTTGCTTTCGTGTACTTTTGAATCGTTGATATCCAGTATCGTACCCGCTGCCATAACAGGTGTACGACCTTCCCAAACCACATAGCTCGATGCACGAACCCAGAAATAATGACCATTCTTGTGTAGGAGTCTGTATTCCATATCAAACACGGTCGCTCCCGAAGGATCCGCTAACTGTTTAGCCATTGCTGCTGATGCGGTTTCAACATCATCCGGATGGATTTTGGTGATCCATGTACCCATAAGATCCGGGAACTCATTTGAATTTGGATTGTATCCGAGGATCTTTTTGAACTGATCAGAGTAAACCATCGGAGAATTCACATCATCAATGGCGTATTTGGTCAGGTCCATACTCCAGGATCCCTCAAGCATCATTTTGCCGACTGCAAACTCGCGTCGCTGATTATGCTGAAGGATATCTGCTGTTTTTGTCTGCTCTTCGATATCGAAAAATGTTCCGATAAACACTTCGGGACTACCGTCCGGACGACGAAGGCAATCGCCTGCCGCGTGGAAAAGGTGATACTCACCTGATTTTAATTTAAGACGATAATTGATATCATATTTTACATTTCTGTCTGCTACAGCCCTTCCAAACAGGTCAAAAACTCCCGGAGCATCATCCGGATGGATAACAGCTCCAAGAGAGTCAGATGTGTCCGGCAGCTCTGCTTTTGAGTAGCCGAGAACCCTTCTCATCTCCGGCGAAAAAATAACATCGCCCGGTTCTCCGTTTTCGTGAAAATACGCTATCCATATAGCAAGGTGGCTTGAATTGTTCACGGACTCAAGCATCCTAAACGTCCTATCAGCTGAAGCTGCTTTTTCTTTCAGTTGCGCCTGAAGGTCAGCTATCTGCCCTTGTAATTCTTTGATCTCAACATCTTTTCTTCCCATTTTTTATCCCCCTATAAATACAAAATACAAAAAATGAAAATGTATAACACAAACCAATTAAAAGTATACATCACACTTATCTAAATGTCAAGAAAACACGCTTATCAACGGCTATAGTAAAACAAGCTTATCAGCCCCTGTATATATCCATATCTATCTTTTTTTCGCTTTTGGCGACCACAGCTGTGACAGCTACATCGCCCAGGCAGTTGCTCATAGTCCTGAACATCCCCGCCAGTGAATCGACACCCATCACGATACCTATAGCTTCTATGGGGACGCCTATCTGCGTGAGGATCACTGACAGACATATCAGTCCGGCTCCCGGTATCCCGGGCGCGCCCATCGACAAAACTATGATAGAAACTACCAGCGACAGGATCGCCGCTCCCGATATATCAACTCCGTATACCTTCGCCAGTGCCAGAGAGAATACAGCGAGATGTATGCAGGTGCCATCCATGTTGATGGTCGCTCCCAGCGGTATGGACAAGCTGTAGACCGAAGCCGATATCCCGAGTTTTTTCTCACAGGCCTGCATGTTGAGAGGTATAGATGCATTGCTTGACGCGGTCGAGAAAACCTGTAGCATGGTCGGCGCGTATTTTTTTATAAACGGGATCGGGTTCATCCTTCCGAACACAGCCAGTATCAGACAATAAACCAGCATCATACAAAGCAGACCCACCAAAAATGTCCCGAACATACCCATCACGGAGATGATTGTATCTATACCCAGCTCCAGCATCATAGAACACATAGAGCAGAAAACCGCGATCGGCATTACCCTGATGATCAGAGTTATGATCATCAAAAACAGATCATTGCAAGCTCCGATGATCTCACGAAGCATATGTGAATACTGTCCGATCATACCTACCGCAACACCTGCCAGTATCGCCATAAATATAAGCTGAAGCATGTTGGATTCCAAAAAAGGTGATATGATATCAGAAGGCACTATGTTGATGATAGTGTCAAGGATCGATATATCCCCGATTTTTGAAGTGACGGATGCAACGTCCGCCGCGGCAGACGTAGCCATAGCTCCACCCGGCTGCATCAGAAAGTATACTCCGAGACCCACTCCCACAGCGACAACTGTCGTGAACAAATACGAGAAAAATACCTTGCCGCCTATCCTTCCAAGCTCCCTCAGGTCAGAGAACTGAACCACACACGATATGATGGAGAAGAATACGACAGGAGCGACACACATTTTCAGCGCATTCATATACATGGTTTTGACAGGGACAAGACAGTATGTGTTCAGTCCTTTGTTGAACACTTCGGGCGCAAACCGGGAGAATATAAACCCGACAAGTATAGCGACTATCATCGCTCCGAGGGTCTGCCACAGGAAAGACTGTCTGGATTTGACAGCCCTCATCTTGATGCGGTTTACGCCATTTCTGTGATCATATCTGATCCTGTCGGTGAAAGCATTTAATAGTATACTGCGGATAGCATTCTGAGACACATTGCCGGCCTCTGTATCATCAACATCGATAGATGTGAATTTGTCCATACTGCTCACCGGATCAAACTCTTTGCCATGCGATATAAACTCGATGGATACGTTGCCCTGAAATGAACGAAGCTTCATAGAGACGGTACTGTCTTCATCTGCTTGCTCGATCAGCGAAGCAAAAGCCTCCTCTGCCGTCAGCATCGCCCTTCTGAGTTCTTTTCCTTTTATCTTGCAGGAAACAAGATTTTTTTCGACACAGTCGACTGCTTTTAGCAGTCCCTCATGGTCTGAGGTAAATACCTCTTTTTTTGTCATTTTCTCCCCCTTATTCTTCCGATCTGCCTTTTCAAGCGATCATAACCTGTTCTCCAAATCCCATATATACTCTTCACCCCATGAATACTGATTCATAAATTCGCCCATATATGAGCGTATCGCCGTGGGGTTGCCCTTCAAAAATTCATAATAATCACAGCTTACCTTCCCGGGATCGATACTGTAGCTGTTGCGGTCATGTATAAGCACGTCCTCCTGTCCGATACTCTTGAGTGTCCTCTTGAGCTCCAGTACCAGGACTCTGATATATGACTTATTTGAATCCTGACCTTCACCCTCCCACAGGATATCCAGGAGTTCGTTTTTGCTTGCCGAGACGCCGTTCTTCGCTGTGAGATAAGCCAGTATCTCCTTGGATTTTGTCCTGGAAAAACGCAACGGCTCTCCTCCATACGACGCCTGAAACTCTCCAAAGCATTTCAACACCAGACGATCTTTCATATAGGTTTCGCTGATGTCTACCGGATGCGCCAGGTGTTCCAGCTCTTCCTGTATATCATCCGCCACGACCGGCTTGAGCAGATATCCACCGATATGAAGGCGATAAGCATCCACGGCATAGTTGGGATAAGCAGTCGTCATCACTATATTGACAGTCGGTTTTATCTCCTTCAGTCTCTTGGCGACTTCGAGTCCACTCGTCCCCGGCATCTCGACATCGAGAAACACCAAAGATATATCCTCTTTGCCAAATATCTCAAGAGCTTCTTTGCCTGAAGCCGCAGTATATACAACCGCATCCGGAAGAACTTTTTTTACTTCTTTTTCCATACCGGAGCGCATCATTTTTTCATCATCTGTTATCAGTATCTTCATAAGCCGCCTCTCATCGCTATAGTATCCTGCCTGCTTGTAAGCATACTGCACGGCTCCGATCACACGGATATATCTCCGGATACCGGCATATCCTTCGGGATAGTGATATATACTTCGGTGCCTTCGCCCGGTTTGCTCTCGATCTTCATAGTTCCGCCGCACATCAGCCTGAGCCGGTCTGCTGTATTGCGAAGACCTATGTGTATTCCCTCTTTTTCAAAAGCTTTTTCTACATCAAATCCTATACCGTTATCGCATATCTCGACCCTGTGAGCATCTCCCTCATATCTCGTGCGGACGAGAACCTTGCCCTCCGGCGGATCTTTCTTTCTGATACCGTGACGTACAGCGTTTTCGACCAGTGTTTGCAGACAAAAAGCCGGTATAAGAAAATCCGTATCCTCTGCATCTACCTCAAAATCCACCTGTCCGTCGAAGCGAAATGCTTCCACTTCAAGATAGCTTCTGACCGTGGCAAGTTCTTTCTCAAAATCCACACAATCTCTCGCAGACAGGACATCAAGACTTCCCCTGAGATATCCCGTCAGGCTTTTGAGCGCTTTCTTGGAACCATCGATATCCTCATCAAGACCATAGTATATACCGGTAAGCGCATTGTAGATAAAGTGCGGTTTTATCTGGTTGTGGAGCAGACGTATGTTCTCGTCAGCGACCCATTTTTCACGTTCTCGTTCGCGCGCGGCGAGCACAGCCGTATAATCCATCATATGTGAGACAAACGTCAGAATAACTGCGACGGTAGTAGCGATGATAGTCAGTGACAATCCGTATTTGAAAACCTGAAACCCCAGCGACAGCATAGGAAAGATCAGTGCAGAGCAGACGGCAAATCTCTCCAGATTCGTCATAACACCAAAGAAATTCAAGATCAGAGCCAGGATCAACACCACGCCGAGTATATAAGTAAAGCTGATCAACCAACTCCCCGGCAAGCGATAATACCGGTTCTCATCATCAAAATCATACAAAAAAGGATACACTGTATTTATCAGGATCAGGACAACCCCCATAAGGCTGATACCATACTCCATCAGGCGCCAATTGCGTATGGACACGCTCTCTCTGGTCTCTATCAATCCTCCGAAATACGATACACCGAAGATGATCAACATATACCCTGCCACAAAGACCAGGAAATTGGCTATCCTCACAATAAAAAAAGCTTCCGGTCCCATCTGCCCCCGGAACAAAACCGCCAGTATATCCACTACCAGAAGAATGCCGTCAACCGTGATGAACCTTATCAATCCGTCCGTTTTTTTCTTGTCAGCCCACCTGGTCTGCCATATCACGACGATGGCAACTATACAAAAAAATGCTCCCCATCCCTCTATGACCACCTGTATGATGTGTGGAAGATCAATGCTTTCTATGCCGGCACCCATCAGGAGTCACCTTTGGACAAAACCTTCATCTTGCCTGTCGCTATGATATACACGATAAACGGTACATATGTAGACAACGGCAATACAAATCCCAGGTATTTGTATGTCTCAGACTGAACCAAAGTATTGAATACCGAATGATAGGTTACAGCCAGAGTCAGCAGGGCAAATGTCCCACTGTAAAAAAGCTTTTTTCTTGTCTTGACAAACGATATCCCATATCCCACAAACGAAGTACATATACCGTGCATCAAGCCGGATGCAAATCCCCTGATGACGGCCCAGAATATACTTACGGTATCTATATTCTGAGTCAGAATGATCATATTTTCCAAGACCGCAAATCCCACTCCGACAGCGAACGCAAGCGGGATCAGTTTGGACTTGTCCGCATTAAACAAAAATGCATAGTACAGTATCGGCAATGCCTTTATGATCTCCTCAGCGACAGGTGTCAGATTGGTAGTGATATAATACAAGTCTCCACCGACAAGATGCCTGATGTAACCGTTGACTCCCGCAGCAAACAGGCAACAAAAAACCCCTATAAGCAGATACCCCATAAGGAGTCTTGAGCGCCCTGTGAGAAGAGGGAGCATCAAAAGAATCGGAACAATGATGCATATGAATAATATATATATCATGCTGTTGTCCATTTGGAAGCCTCTTTCTTTATCAATGGTACGATCACTATACAGCAGATCGACATAACTATACCTGATATCAGGATCACAATATCCAAAGACAGGATATCTCCTGATATAAACACTGTCACAGCCAGACACAGTACAAGCGCTACGGCATTGTATCCGCGTATACAGCGCACTACTCCATAATCAACGTCGGGGAAGATAAGATGTTTGAGATGATACCTTGAAGCCAGTGCCACAAACAAGACAACCACTGCATATGACACATTCTTGCTTATGGTTCCTCCAAAGAAACACACGGGAACAAAGCCGGCTATGATAAGGACAGGCGCCAGCCAACTGATGATACGATACTTGATGAACTCTTTATCACCGTCATCAGTCAGGGAGTCGATCATACCGAAGTTTGCACTGAACAAAAACAAAAAACAACCCAGCATCCCCAGCATCCCTACATGAAAGACATCAGGATCATCGCCCTTGGTTATAAACTGCAATATAACATATATCCGACTGACCATCATACAGGCCATCACCAGAACCACCATCTTCAGATAAAGCGGCTGACGTCTGATGAGTATCGTAAAAAACCCATAGATGAATCCTATTTGGGATGTAAGAAGGATTATGAGATTTGTAACCACCTCAATAGTCATAAAGCTCCTCCGATCACTTTTATCCTTTGATGATAACACATTTTCTATCTTTCGTCAACTATTTAAGGAAACACTGATCACATCAGCGTTTCCTTAAACAAGAGATCGGATATTACGGATGCTCTGATCAATTCAGTGTATCCGTATTTTTTTGTTTACGCTTTCTTTCTGCCGCTACTCCTGCTATGGCACTGACTATAGCCAAAAGGATTATCCCTGCTATAATCATTATACTTTTATCGGCAAACACGCTTGCAAGATAAGTTTCATCTGTGGTGCTTCTGATCTTCTTGGATAGCGACCCGGTATTTGACTTAAAAAACTTATCATACTCGTATTGTGTTATATTTTCGAGTATCTTGAAGGATTTGCGGGAACGGACACCTATATTGGATCCGTCAAGCAGTCCTCCCGAGTGTACGCGTGACTCGGGATCAAAGTAGACATCATCTTTTCTGTTACCGCTTCCCATATTGTCATACACCTTCATCACGCCCTGGAAGTTGATGTCGGCATCGTGATCAAGGTATACGCCGCCTCCGTTCTCGCCTGCCTTGTTGTTGCGAATAACACAGTTTATGAAGTGAATATCATCATCATCTGCGTAGAATGCGCCGCCGTGCTTGTCAGCTGAATTGTTTATAAATGTGCACTCTCTGATCACAGCGCCGTCGTCGTCCTCGACAAATATACCGCCGCCCTTTTCACGGGCATAGTTGCCGTCAAAGGTGCAGTTTTTGATCTTGAGATTGCCCCTGTCGATGTAGATTCCGCCGCCTGAGTTGTCATTTGCCCTGTTGCCAATGAATTGTGAATCCTCTATCACGATATAACCGTTGCCCTCATCGGAGAATATGCCTCCGCCGTAATCCTCACTCTCATTTCTTCTGAAGATACAGTTTCTGATGCGCACCCTGCCGCCGTTTACAAAGATGCCAGCTCCGTTGGTGTTGCTCTTCGCATCTCTGGTCTTGTTCCTGAACACATGCACATTTTCCAAGAAAAGCTTTGAGCTGCCGCCGTTTACGTAGACACCTCCTCCGTCTTCATTGGTCTGATTGGCGCAGATGTTTCCTCCGGTCATATGGACGTATCCGCCGTCCTTGATGTGTATACCGCCGGCTCCGTCCTCACTGGCACCGCCCATGAGACATCCGCCGGTAGTTTGTACGCCATCTATGGTTTTTTTTGCATTCGGGTTGGAGTCGATGATCCTAAGATATGCTCCGCCACTTACATTGATCAGCTCACCGTCGTCATCCTGGTTATTGCCTCGTTTTCTGTCGATATTAAAACCGTTAAGGTCTATCGTAAACCGCTTGCCATCCTTTACGTTCAGATGACCACCGGAGAAACCGTCGACCTCGCTTTTGGAGTTGTCAAGCCCCTCTACATGCTTGCGTTTAAGATCGGAACCAAGATTGTACTTGCCGACCGTGTACTTTTCTCCTCGACAGCGTATGGTCTGCTTGGAGGTGGATGCTTCCCAGTTGGTGAGAAGCTTGATGGTCGTCATGGTGTTTGCATCTGAACTTGCAGCGTG
>CAMVCQ010000044.1 GCA_947166015.1 uncultured Lachnospiraceae bacterium | reverse complement strand
GCAAGTCTTCCTTTTGCGAGTGCTATTGTTATATCTCTCATTTTAATCTCCATTCCTTAACTAATCAAAATCAAACACAGTAACCTCACCGGTATCGTCTATGTATTGAAGCTTTGACAGATTTCTTCTTTTGGCATAATCTTTGTACTCATCAAGTGATATATCTGCATTTTTTCTCATCAAAAATACTGATTTACCTTCATCTCTGAGCTTAGAGACCATATCTATTGCTGCTTTTCTGTTTGCAGATCTGTAGAGCACGAGTATATCGTTTTCTCCGGTGTCCACTTCGATCTTTTGTGTGTCTAATGCTTCCATCAGCTGGTCGAGCAAAAATACAACACCGACCGCGGGGGCATTTTTGCCAAACTGTGCCATCAGGTTATCGTACCTTCCGCCGGAAGCGATAGCCTCTCCGGTACCGTAGGTGTATGCTTTGAAGATAACACCTGTGTAATAATCGTATCTGCTGAGCATACCCGGGTCAAATGTAACATTGCTGAGCATATCGTAGCTTGCCAAAAACTCCTTGAGCTTTGAAAGTCTGTCGACAGCATCGAGAGTTTTTTGATTGTTTGTCCTTGTTCTGATGAATTCAAGACTGTCATTTTCGCCAAACAGTGAACATATCCCTGCAAATATCTCTTTGGTACCGGCTTTTATGTCTTTGTCGGAAAGCATCTGAGCTATGGCGTGTGAGTTTTTGTTCTCAATATAGTTTTTGAGCTTAGTCTCCTCGTCAGCAGAGAGTCCTGCTTCCTCAAGAAGGCCTTCGATGATTCCTGCGTGACCTATATCTATCTGAAATGATTCTAACCCGCTTTTTTTGAGGCAGTCGATGGTGAGAGTAAGCATCTCGCCGTCTGCATCCGATGAGCTGTCACATACAAGCTCCGCGCCGATCTGTGTCGTCTGAGAAAGCTTGCCCTGGTACCCGCTTTGATGGATATAAGTCTCTCCTGTATAGCAAAGCCTCAGCTGCATATCCTCGTTTGCATAGTATCTGGCTACACACCTTGCTATCTGCGGAGTATGGTCAGGACGAAGTACAAGTGTATTGTTGTGTTTATCAAAAAACTTGTACATCTTGTTTGAGCTTACGGTCCCACGCTCTTTATTAAAAATGTCAAAAAACTCAAAGCCCGGTGTTTTGATGTCGTTGAAGCCATACAGTCTCATTTCCCTGCGGATGAGTTTTTCGATCGCATCACGTCTGCGACAATCGATCCCATAGACATCTTTTACACCCTCAGGTATAAAAAGTAATGATTTGTCAAATTCCAATTCGTTCATTTTTTTACCTCAAATAATTAAATTGATGAAGGAAGCTCAGATCTCGGGTTTAGCTTAGCTGCCTTGAGTGCCCTGATGATCTCTTCCTTGTGATCCGCTCCGAACGCTTCCATGGTGATCTTTAATTCTACAGCAGCGTTTCTGTTTGTATTTACAAACTGATTGTGCTCGAGACGGATGATATTTCCTCTTTCCTTTGCAATGATGTCAGCGACTCTCAGCAGCTCGCCCGGCCTGTCCGGCAGCAAAACACTTACTGTAAAAATGCGCCCTCTTTCGATCAAACCATGCTGCACAACGGATGACATCGTGATGATATCCATGTTTCCGCCGCTCAGTATGCAGACTGTTTTTTTACCCTTGACATCTAACTGTTTCAGTGCAGCCACAGACAAAAGTCCTGAGTTCTCAACGACCATTTTGTGATTTTCGACAACATCAAGGAAGTTTACTATCAGATCCTTGTCATCGACTGTGACTATCTCATCGATATTCTGTTTGATATACGGAAAAATAGTCTCACCGGGAGTTTTTACAGCAGTTCCGTCAGCGATCGTACTTACCGAAGGAAGTGTCACGGGGTGACCTGCTTCTAATGATGCTTTCATGCAGGCGGCACCCGATGGCTCTACTCCGATAACCTTGATGTTTGGATTCAAAAGCTTTGCGAGTGTAGAAACTCCACACGCAAGACCGCCTCCTCCGATGGGCACGACTATTGTATCTACAGTCGGAAGCTCTTTTATGATCTCCATAGCTATTGAGCCCTGACCGGTAGCCACTGTTTCATCATCGAAAGGATGGATGAATGTATAGCCTTTTTTCTGCGCCTGCAGCTTTGCGTAAGCGGCTGCATCGTCGTAGACGTCACCGTGCAGGATAACCTCGGCTCCGTAGCTTTTCGTTCGGTTTATTTTTATGATCGGGGTTGTCTCCGGCATAACTATGACAGCCTTTGTGTCAAACAGTTTCGCAGCGTAAGCAACACCCTGTGCGTGGTTTCCGGCGGAGGCCGTGATCAAGCCTCTCTCGCGTTCCTCATCACTCAGTGTTGAAATCTTGTAGTAAGCACCGCGAACCTTATATGCGCCCGTATATTGCATATTTTCAGGCTTCAAATAAACCTTGCCCGAGTATAGGTTGCTGTAATACTCACTGTATATGAGGTTGGTTGGCAGGATGACCTGCCTGACCTTCTCTGAAGCCTCTTCAAATTTTTCAAGTGTTAACATAGATCCTCCTCGAATTGTCATTTGTCAAAATATAAAAATGTAATAATTGCTTCAAAAAATATTACTTGGCATCAAGCAGAGCGTCGACGTACTCATCACCCTTGAACATATCAAGGTCCTCTATCGACTCTCCTACACCGATGAATTTAACCGGAATTCCAAGCTCCGACCAGATTGCGATAGCTATACCGCCTTTGGCAGTGCCGTCCATTTTTGTAAGGATAACGCCCGACACATCCGTGACCTCAGAAAACTCTTTTACCTGCTGGAGAGCGTTTTGGCCGGTTGTCGCATCGACAACTATCAAAGTCTCCAAATGGCTTTCACTGTACTCCTTGTCAAGGATTGTGTGTATCTTGTGAAGCTCATTCATCAGGTTTTTCTTGTTGTGAAGCCTCCCGGCAGTATCGCAAAGAAGAATGTCCGCATTTCTGGCCTTTGACGCGGCAACCGCATCATATACGATAGACGCCGGATCCTGGCCTTCGTTTCCGGCTATTATATCGACACCTGCTCTGTTTGACCATTCTTTAAGCTGTTCTATAGCGCCTGCTCTAAATGTATCAGCGGCGGCAAGAACAACTTTTTTGCCACGATTTTTAAGCAGTGCTGACAGCTTTCCTACGCTTGTTGTTTTTCCGACGCCGTTTACTCCTATCACCAGGATAACCGACTTCCTGTTTATGAAAAAATAAGCATCCTGAGGCATCTGCAGCTTAGCTTTTATCAGTTCAATGAGAACCGTTTTGCATCTGGCACGGTCCAGTATCTTTTCGGATTCTACTCTCTCCTGCATTTCCTCTATGATAGCTGAGGCGGTCGGAAATCCGACATCAGCCATTACAAGTATCTCTTCTAATTCTTCATAAAAATCGTCATTTATCGGTGCTGATTCACCGAAAAGTTCATCCATGTTTTCAAGGATATTGCTTCTTGATTTCGTGAGTCCTCTTTTTAATCTCTCAAAAAAGCCAGCCATAATTCCTCCTATCAATCATCAAGTGCTTCTTCTATAAGCTTAACGGATACCATGGTCGATACACCCTTTTCCTGCATTGTTATACCATAGAGTACATCTGCGGCCTCCATAGTTCCTTTTCTGTGGGTGATAACGATAAACTGTGTATTTTTCGTTAGCTTATGTAAGTATTTCGCATATCTTTTTACATTTGAATCATCAAGCGCTGCCTCAATCTCGTCAAGGAGACAGAACGGGCTCGGTTTGAGATTCTGGATAGCAAACAGAAGCGATATGGCCGTAAGTGCTTTTTCTCCTCCTGAAAGCTGCATCATGTTTGTGAGCTTTTTGCCCGGCGGCTGCGCATCTATGCGGATTCCTGCATCGAGTACATCCTCGTCCTCGGTAAGTGTCAGACTTCCCCGACCGCCTCCGAAAAGCTCTTTGAACACCTTGTCAAACTGCTTTTGTATAGCCTCGAACTTCTCTGCAAACTGCTTACGCATCTCTGTATCAAGCTCTTCAATGATGCCTCTTAGCTTCTCCTCTGATGCGATCAGATCTGCGTGCTGAGTTGATAAAAGTGTGTATCTTTCATTTATCTCTTTGTATTCTTCTATAGCGTTTACATTTACATCTCCCAGAGACTTGATCTTTCCTTTTAGCTCCGACACCTTTGAGCTGTGTCCCTGTCGGTCAAGCTTCTCGTCAAACTCCATCTCAAGAGTGTTGTGATATGTGATCTCGTACTCATCCCAGATGTAGTTAACCTGGTTCTCAAGTTTTTCATTGATGCCTGTTCTTCTGGCTTCGAGTCGAAATACCTCTTTGTTGAGATCGTTTATCCTTGCAAGAAGCTGATCTCTGGTATCAAATGCCTGCTTTTGAGACTCCATAAGCTCTTTTTTGCGGGCAGTCTCTGCTTCAACTTTCTCCTGAAGATCTTTTTTCTGGAATTTCAGGTCTTCTATGTTCTTTTTGAACTGTTCGATCTCTTCATACAGCTTCGCAACGGAATCCTCCGAAGACTGTTCTTCGCCGCGCACTGATTTCAGCTCATTTTCGTTTGTATCGATCACGCTTTGAAGTCTTTCGATGTTTTCGTCGATGTATGAATTCTTTTCTTTTGCAGACATCATACGAAGTCTGAGCTCGTTTAGGAATTCCTGCTCATTTTGCTGTTTTGTATGGAAATCACCGAGTTCGGTCGCAAGCTTATCTACCTGCTGTTTGGACTCCTCCTCATCGTTTTTGCTGAGAGTGAGCGCTTCTTCGATCGACTTGATAGCCTCTTCGATATCTGATTTTTCTTTCTCGGCTCTTTTTTTGTCATTAGCGATCGAATTGTATTCTGACTCGGTTTCGTCTTTGATGCTCACAGCCTGATCGTACTTGATTTTGGCCGTGTTTTGATCAATCTCAAGTTTTTTCAGTTTCTCAGATTTTTCGGCTGCTGTTTCATTTAGAAGAATGATCTCTTCCTCTATATCGCTTATCTGAGTTCTGTAATCATCAAGCTGTTTTTTGATATCTTTTAATGATTCCTCGATCTTTTCGATCTCTCTGCTTCTTCCGAGGAGGTGATTTTTGTTTTTAAACGCACCACCGGAAATAGCTCCTCCGGGATTCATAAGTTCTCCGTCAAGTGTTACGATCCTGATCGAGTAATCATATTTTTTGTTGATATACAATGCATTATCGATATTATCGACAAGGAGGTACCTTCCGAGAAGGTATCTGATGATCTTGTCGTATTTTTTGTCTCGCTTAACGAAATCATCCATCGGTCCAAGGACACCCTGCATATCAAGGACTTCCTCTTCCCAAGGCTTTTTGCCGCTTGGGATAACGGTAGTCAAAGGCAAAAATGTCGCGCGTCCGTAGTGGTTATCCTTGAGGATCTGTATCATATCTTTTGCGACCTGCTCATCTGATGTGATGATGTTTTGGATATTTCCACCGAGGCAGGTCTCGACAGCAGTCTCGTATTTTTGTTCTACCTGGATTATGTCTGCTACAACACCGATGACGCCGGGGTTATTTTTCTTTTGCTCCATGACTCTTTTGATTGACTGCCCGTATCCTTCGTACCGCTCCGTCATGTTTTTGAGAGTTTCGAGCTTGGAGTTTTCCCTGTGATAATCGCTTTTTGTCTCGTCTATTTTTCTGTTTATCTGTGTGATATCGCCTCTTTTTTGAGTGATCTTGTTCAATGTCTGCTTGTGAGCGATATACTCCTCGTCATATACACTTTTGGCCTGCTTGAAAGCTTCTTCTTCAGCTTTCATACTCTGCGTAGCTTCATCAACCTTTGACTGGTTTGTGATGATCTTTTGGTTTAATTGAGCCTGCTGAATTTTGTTCTGTTCAAGCTTTGAGCTAAGCTCTTGTTTACGCAGGGTGATCTCATTTGTCCTGTTTATGGAGTCAAGGATCGCATCGTTTTCTTCGTTTAATCGGATCTCCATATCGACAATTTCTTTTTCGATAGTTTCGAGTTCCTCAAGCTTGTCCTTTTCTTCGTTTTCCATAGCGGTCATATCGGCAGAGGCTTTTTCCTTGTCTTGCAGATAGACCTCGAGTTCTTTTTTTGTGTCCTCGATCACTGAAGATATGGCATTTTCACGATCGATATAGAACTGTTTTCCCTGCTCGATACCGGAGATTTTTTCCTGTGATACACGGATATCGCTTTCGCAGGTGCTTATCTTGATAGTCGCTTCGTTTATGTAATCCTTCTTTTCCTGGATGGAAGCGTCAAATTTTTCTATTGTTTCATCCATCTGCTTGTATTCTTCGGCAGATGCATCTTTTTCCTGTTTTGCTTTTTCAAGTTCCTCTGATGTGTTGTTTATATCAGTGGTTATTGAGTTTATCTGTTCGGTCAGCGCTTCATAATCAAGCCTGAAAAGCCCTATTTCCATATTTTTCAGGTCATTTTTCAGGTCGAGATACTCTTTTGCTTTTTCGGATTGCTCACGCAGAGGATTCACCCTGGTTTCGAGCTCGGCAAGGATATCCTCAACACGAACGAGGTTCTGTTTTTCCACCTCAAGGCTTTTTTCTGCGGAGGCTTTGCGCTTTTTGAATTTAACTATACCTGCGGCCTCGTCAAAAAGCTCTCGTCTGTCCTCTGGTTTACCACTCAATATCTTGTCAATCTGTCCCTGTCCTATGATGGAGTATCCTTCTTTTCCGATACCCGTATCGAAAAACAGCTCCTGGACATCCTTAAGTCTGCAGGCCGTACCGTTCAAAAGGTACTCGCTCTCTCCTGATCTGTAAACGCGCCTTGCGACCTGGACCTCTTCGTATGGTGTATCAAGCTTGTGGTCGTCATTTGCTATGGTAAGCGCAACATACGCATAGCTTTGAGGCTTGCGCATTTCGGTGCCGGACAAAATGACATCCTGCATGCTTGTACCACGAAGCTGTTTTGCGCTCTGCTCACCAAGCACCCATCTGACGGCGTCGGCAACATTGCTCTTTCCACTTCCGTTAGGGCCTACTATTCCCGTGATCCCATTGTTGAACTCAAAGATCAGTTTATTTGCAAATGATTTAAATCCATGGACTTCTATACTTTTTAAATACATTATCTTTCCCATTCCGGAGCCTTACTGACTCCATTTGATTTGTCTTTTCATTTCGAGGTCAATACTTTGATAGCCTCATATGCTGCTGCACTCTCAGCCTTTTTCTTGGTTGGGCCCGTGCCCTCGCTGATTTTTTCACCCTGGACATAACACGCGGTCTTGAATTGTTTTGCATGCGCAGGACCGGTTTCATCGATGATCACATATTCAATCATTGTGTTTGCGTGATATTTGTCCTGCACCATTTCCTGCAGCCTTGATTTACTTTCAAAAATCATCTGCTTGTGCTCTATATCCACAAGGATATGTTTTTTTACAAATCTATCAGCTGTTTCAAATCCGCCATCTATATAAAGTGCACCGATAAGCGCCTCGACGGCATCCGACAAAATAGAATCTCTTTTTTCACCGCCACTTTGTTTTTCTCCCTTACTCAAAAGTATAAAGTCACCAAAATGAAGCTTTCTCGCTACATCAGCGAGGCTGACCTCACAAACAAGGGCGGCTCTGAGCTTTGTCAAGTCTCCTTCGGGAAGCTCAGGAAAGTTCTCAAACATATATTTGCTCGAAGACAGTTCCAGTACAGCGTCGCCCAAAAACTCGAGTCTTTCGTTGTTCCGGCTGTAGCTCAGTCCCTGTTCATGCGCATAGGAACTGTGTGTCAGGGCATTTTTCAAAAGCTCCTTGTCCCTGAATTCATATCCCAGATCCTCGTAAATCTTTTTTTCGAGCTCGTTCATCAGTTCTCCTTTACGGCTTCGGCTATTTTGTCCTGTATATCATTTTCCTTGAAGGTTATGCACTGACCGATGGCTGTTTTGATCTCATACGCCTTTGAGTTTCCATGCGCTTTTACAACAAGGCCTTTGAGCCCGAGAAGCGGCGCGCCTCCCTGACTTTTGGTGTCAAAGGTTTTGAGAAGTTTTTTTAGCGCAGGCTTGATCAATGCTCCGCCGATCTTTGTGCGAAGACTTGAGTAGATACCTTCTTTGATAAGGCCCAAAAATGTCAAGGCAGTTCCTTCAAAAAGCTTGAGGATGACATTTCCGACAAACGCTTCACAGACAATGACATCTGTTGGATTTGACGGAATTTCCCTGGCCTCGACACTTCCTACGAAATTGATAGAGCTGCATTCTTTCAGTAGCGGATAGGTCTCTTTTACGAGTTTGTTGCCTTTTTCTTCCTCTGTTCCTATATTTACTATACCCACAGTCGGGTTATCTTTTTTCATGACATTTGAATAGTAAATAGACCCCATCTGGGCAAATTGCACGAGGTTTTCAGGCTTGGCGTCCACATTGGCACCACAGTCGATAAGCAGCGAAAACCCTTTTTTTGATGGAACAAACGGGCATAATGCCGGTCTTTTGACACCTTTTATCCTTCCGACGATAAGCTGTCCGCCCACAAGGATCGCTCCGGTACTGCCGGCAGATACAACTGCATCTGCTTTGTTGTCTTTGACAAGTCTCATTGCAACAACAAGCGAAGAATTCTTCTTTTCCTTGATAGCAAGTGTCGGTACCTCGCCCATTTCTATGATCTCAGTGGCTCCCTCAATGCTGATCCTGTCCTTGGGAAAATCGTATTTATCCAGCTCTTTTTTGATCTCGTCTATCATCCCGACAAGGATAACCTTGATCTGCGGGAATTCATTTACAGCATCCACCGCTCCTTTTACTGCCTCGACAGGAGCATAATCACCACCCATAGCATCAACTGCAACAGTTACATCCATCGTTATTTCCTCCTAAATAAAAGTATGAAAGCCACCCTTATAAGTGAGGGTGGCCTGCATATATCGTTTGCATTTATTTAACGGACTTCTCATAGAAAAATGACTGCTTGCTCTGAAATCCGTATTTTGCGGCACCGATGATCTGTTCGGTGCTACCAACAAAAAACAGTCCGTTGTCAACCAGGGAATTTGAAAACTTCTGGTATATCTGATCTTTGGCCTCCTCAGTAAAGTATATCATTACATTGCGACATACGATAAGGTGCATACCTTTCGGATATGGATCCTTCAAAAGGTTGTGCTTTTTGAAAGTGATCCTTTTTTTGATCTCATCGGATACTTTGACATATCCTTTTTCATCAGGTATGATATACTTATCACGATATTTCTTTGGAAGTCCTGCCACGCTTTTTTCGATATAACGACCTTCTTGCGCTTTTGCAAGAATCTCTTCATCGATGTCAGTGGCGAGTATCTCAACCTGTGAAAGCGGAATGTGCTCTGCCAAAAGCATAGCGAGTGTATACGGCTCATCTCCTGTAGAGCAAGCAGCACTCCATATCTTGATCCTTTTTCCGAACCTATCCAAAAGAGTTGGATAAACCTCGTCTTCAACAGTCTTCCACTGCGGAGGATTGCGATAAAACTCAGAAACATTGATGGTCAAGTAGCTTGTAAACTCTTTTTGCATATCAATGTTTTTTGAAAGCGTGTCGAAAAACTCATTGTATCCGGCAATCTTTCTTCGCGTATAGAAATTATCTATACGCCTTTTCATCTGACTCTCTTTATATGAATTCAAGTCAATTCCCGAAAGTCTCAGGAAATTTCTTTTAAAATCCTCATATGTCCCGGCCATATTTCGCGCTACCTCCAAGTAGATGTCAACTTGAAATGATTATTTTTGAAACAGATCACTCTTCCTCGGCAGCCTCAGCAGCTTCTGCAATCTCTTCTGTAGCCTCAGCCTCTTCTGCCGGCGCCTCTGTCTCAACAGGTGCAGCCTCTTCCGAAGCCTCAGCCTCTTCAGCATCCTCCGACTCAGCGGCCTTCTGGTTATCAATCTCGATAGCTTTTACGCTGAGTGAGATTTTCTTTGTATCCTCGTTGAAATCAACAACCTTTGCAGTAACCTCATCACCTACTTTGAGCACATCTGAAGGCTTTTCAACATGCTCGATAGCGATCTGTGAAACGTGAAGAAGTGCATCGATGCCTTCCTCAAGCTCTACAAATGCTCCAAAATCAGTCATGCGGGCAACCTTGCCTGTGATGATCGTACCTACTGCATACTTAGATGCAGCATCCTTCCAAGGATTGTTCTCATCAAGCTTCATTGTGAGCGCGATCTTTGTATCATTGATATCTTTGATCTTTACAGTGACTTTGTCGCCAACCTTGAAAAGCTTTTTCGGATCATCGACTCTGCCCCAGGACATCTCTGAAATGTGAAGAAGTCCGTCAGCACCACCAAGATCAATGAATGCGCCGAAATCTGTAAGGTTTTTAACTGTACCTTCGACCATCATGCCAACCTCGATACGAGAAAGGAGCTCTTCCTGAAGCTTTTTCTTCTCCTCAACGATAAGGACTTTGCGATCACCGATGATACGACGCTTGCGAGGATTAACCTCTGTAAGAATGAATTTCACTTCCTGATTTTCGTATTTTGAAAGATCTCTTTCATAAATGTCCGAAACAAGACTTGCCGGAATAAATACTCTTCCTTCTCCGTAGGCTACACTGAGTCCGCCCTTAAGAGCAGCTGTAACAGTACCGGTGAGAACCTCTTTGTTCTCAAACGCCTCCTCGAAGATCTTGTTCATCTTGTCCTGCTGAAGTCTCTTGTAAGTGAGCAGAACCTGTCCCTCTCCGTCGTTGACCTTCATGACTTTGACAGTCATCTTGTCGCCGACTTTAACTTCGCTTGTCAAATCTACATCGTTGTTATTGCTATATTCGCTTTTGGTCAAGATACCATCAGCTTTATATCCAATATTAAGGATGATCTCATTATCCTTGACATCGATAACTGTCCCTTCTACAACTTCCCCGTTGTGAATTGTCACAAAACTCTCCTCTAACATTTCCTCAAAACTCATCTCTGACATGCCTTACTAACCTCCTGAATAATAATATTTGGGGTTGACGCCCCTGCGGTAATTCCTAGGCTTGCGAATTCACTTAAGTCTATATCGTCAAGATCCTTCGCTGTCTGTATGAAAAAAGTGTTGACACACTTGTTTTTGCAAATCTCATATAGCTTTCTTGAGTTTGAACTCTCTTTTCCGCCGATGACAATCATACAGTCCGATTCGGCGGCAAGGCGCTCCGCTTCCTCCTGTCTTGTCTGTGTCGCATGGCAGATTGTGTTCACAATATTTATATAATACCCTTTTTTTGACAAAATTTCAACTAAATCTTTAAATTTTTTTGAATTAAATGTTGTCTGAGCCACGACACAAACCTTTGAATCATCCGAAAACGGCTTAAATTCGGCGGCTTCGGCGGTGGTCTCGATCACGGTTGCTTTTCCTTTCACCCAGCCGAGGATTCCCTTCACCTCAGGGTGATCTTTTGATCCGATGATAACTATCTCTTCACCGGCTTTACTGTGCTCGGATACGGTTTCATGGATTTTTTTGACAAACGGGCAGGTCGCATCCACATATTTGATGTCTTTTTCATTAAGTTTGTCAAATTCAGCCTCGCTTATCCCGTGCGATCTGATGACAAGTGTGGCGCTTTGCGGTACATCATCTAACGAATGGGCTATTTTTACTCCTTTTTGAGCCAGCTCATCCGTGACGGATTCGTTGTGTATGATAGGGCCGTATGTCATCACACCGGGTGTTTCATCCTCTACAAGTGAGTATACGGCATCCACAGCCCTTTTTACGCCAAAGCAAAAGCCGGCATTGTCAGCGATCGTTACCTTCATCAGCTTCTCCGATTTAGTTTTTCTCATACAATGAACAGATTTTATCTACAACCTCGTCAATCGTCATATCCGATGTGTCCACCTCTATGGCGTCATCGGCCTTTTTAAGCGGTGAAACCTCTCTGTTCATATCCTGATAATCCCTTGTCTCTATGTCTTTTTTGATCTCCTCAAGGTCAGCGGGAACATTTTTGTCCTTGAGCTCTTTGAACCTTCTGTCGGCGCGAACCTCAACGCTTGCCGTCAGATATATCTTCAGCTCGGCGTCAGGCAAAACAACGGTTCCGATATCTCTACCGTCCATGATGACGCTTTGTTTTCCGGCCATTTCCCGCTGCATCTCAACGAGCTTTTCGCGGACAGCCGAGTATCTGGCAACGGATGAAGCTTTTTTGCCGATTTCCTCCTGACGGATGGTCTCTGAGACATTTTCGCCATTTAGAAAAATGTTCTGAACGCCGTCCTTGTATGCTATCTCAATCTCAAATCCGCGTATCGCATCTGATACTGATGATTCGTCATCCACATCTATATTGTTTTTGTGGCAGCCGAGTGCAAGTGTCCTGTACATGGCTCCGGTATCCACATAGATGATCCCCAGTTTTTTTGCAACAAGCTTAGCTATAGAGCTTTTTCCTGCGCCTGCAGGTCCGTCAACTGCTATGTTCATAGTATCTCCTCCATTTACATAAATTGTTTATGATCTTCCTGCCAGAGCGCCCGTAGACCAGGCTATCTGGAGGTTGTATCCTCCGGTGAGCGCATCCACATCGATCACCTCGCCCGCAAAGAAAAGTCCCTGTACGAGCCTGCTTTCGAGTGTGTGAGGCTCGATTTCTTTTACATTTATGCCACCTCGTGTTATGATCGCTTCATCTATACTTCGAAGCGAAATCGGGTGAAGCTCAAGTTTTTTGAAAAACTTTATCAGGCTTTGCCTGTCAGCTTTTGTGAGATCTATCGCTCTTTTTGAAGTGTCAACGCCTGAAATTTCTCCGGCAATCTCTGTCATACTTGACGGCATCAGCGTATGCAGGACATTTTTGACACTTTTTTTGCCTGCAAGCTCTATCTCTCTCAAAAGTCTTTTGTCAAGCTTTGCTTCATCCAGCGATGGCTTTAAGTCGATGGAAAGCTTCACATCGCCTTTTGTTATCTCGTTGTACAGCTTGCTTGATGCCGAAAGAATGCACGGACCGCTCACGCCAAAGTGTGTAAACAAAAGCTCTCCGAAGTCGGAACAAAGCTTTTTCCCTGTATTTATCGACGAAAATGTGTACTCGCAATTTGTAAGCGTGAGTCCCGCTAAATCTTTTGTCCAACTCTCTTTTGTGTTAAGGCCGGTGAGCCCGGGCTTAACCGGAATCAAACTGTGTCCAAGCTTTTGCGCAAACTCATATCCATCTCCGTCAGACCCGGTCTGTGGGTACGATACGCCGCCTGTAGCGATGATGACTTTCGGCGCTTTTATGATACGACCGTCAAAAAGCTCTATCCCTTTGACTTTTTTCCCTGTGCCTGTTTCAACACGGATATCAGCAACAGGGGTCTCCAGAAAAACTTCCACACCGACATCTTCGCAGGCATTTTTCAAGGTCTTTATGACATCGGATGACTTGTCGGAAGCAGGAAACACCCTTTTCCCACGCTCAACCTTGGTTTTTAACCCATGATCTTTAAAAAAATCTATAACATCATAATTTGTAAACCCGTAAAAAGAAGAATAAAGGAACTTAGCATTCGACACCACCTGCGAAAATAAATCCTCAGTCTCGCAGGAATTGGTGAAATTGCATCGTCCCTTTCCTGTAATATAAAGCTTTTTCCCAAGCTTTTCATTTTTTTCAAAAATGGCTGTCTTTTTTCCACCAAGCGCTGAAAAATAAGCCGCCATCATGCCGGATGCTCCACCACCGACTACGCAAACATCATATGTATCATTTTGAAGCATAGGCTTCGTCTTTTTCGAATTCAATATTTTCACTTTTGTAGGCGCCGTCACTTGATCTGAAAACCACCTTGTGGCATCCGGTGACATTGTCAAGAATGCTGTTGGCGAAGCAATCAAGTATAAGGTATTCCATCTCCTCCGTACAGTCTTTGAGCGGTTTTCCGCCCTTATCAAAAACGATCACGGCAGTATCATCAGCTTCTTTGTCTGTTTCCGTGAACGCTTCAGCTACATGGATACTGTCGTCATCAAGGTTGTCCTCCACCAGATCGCAGATATACGAAAGCGAGTCGTTATCCTCATTTTTCTTGACACGATTCGGAGTGATCTGCATATTGGCAGTGTCTATGGTAAATATAGTGATCGTTTCGAATTTTGGCTCTTTAGTTGCTGTTGCGGTACTTGGTGACTGACTTGGCTCATTTTTCTTCTCGCATCCGAAAGCGAAAAGCAAGCAGAGTATCAAGCACATAACTAAGCTTATTTTTTTCAAAATTTCCACCTCTTATCATTTTTCAAAGATAATGGAATTTTAGTACAAAAGTTTGTCACTTCTTTGACAAGGTATTAACGTATGTCCTTCATCACTCCGCGGTTTTTGATGATATAATCCGCCAGCGATATGACAGTCAGTACCAGGGCAAGGTAGATCATAACTCTGTCGATGATCCTAAACACGGGATGTTGAAAATTGAAGATCAACAAAAGCGACATAAGCATCTGTACCGTAGTTTTGATCTTGCCCCACCAGCTTGCCGATATCGTCACGCCTTTTTCGGCGGCAACAAGTCTGAAACCGCTTATGATAAACTCTCTGCTGATAATGATGATGACAACCCAAGCAGGCATTTCATCAGCTCTGTCAACAAGGAAACAGATCAGAGCCGCGCATACGAGCAGCTTGTCGGCGAGCGGATCCATAAACTTACCAAATGTGGTTATCTGATTGTACTTTCTCGCAAGAAATCCATCGAAAAAGTCTGTTATGCACGCAGCTATAAAAATGCCCCCTGCGACAAAATCAGACTGTGGGAAATCCAAAAGCATCGCGATGACAAATAGCGGTATCATCACGACTCTAAGTACTGTTAGTGAATTGGGCAGATTCATCAGGATGTCTCCCTTCCTTTCAGGTCATAGTCATTTGCGTTTTCTATATAGACCTTTACGATGTCTCCTGACATGAGGTTGTTGTCTGATTCAAAAAATACATAACCGTCTATATCAGGTGCATCTCTGTATGTTCTTCCTATATAACAATTATCCTCGGGCAAAAAACCCTCGGTGAAAACCGACATTGTTTTGCCGATAAAGCGTTTGTTTTCAGCGGAAATAATCTCTTTTTGAGTGAGCATGATCTCATCAGCTCTTTTGATTTTCAACTTCTCATCGATCTGATCATCAAACTCAGCGGCGGGTGTTCCCTCCTCTATAGAATACGCAAAAACTCCCAATCTGTCAAATTTTATATCTTTTACAAAATCCAAAAGCTTGTTGTGAGCGTCCTCACTCTCGCCCGGAAAGCCGCTTATGATCGTAGTTCTAAGCGTTGCGTCGGGCAGAATATGTCTTATCAGATCTATCTTGTCACGGATGTCTTTTTCATCCGTTCTTCTTCCCATTCTTTTCAGGATGTCATCATCACAGTGCTGGATAGGCAGGTCAAGGTAATGACACACCTTTGGCAAAGACTTCATGGCGAGCAAAAGCTCCTCTGTGATCTCCTCGGGATAACAGTACATGATACGTATCCATTCTATGCCGTCTATAGCGTTTAGTTTTTCCAGAAGCTCCGGAAGAGATTTTTTCCCATATATATCAACACCGTAGACCGTAGTTTCCTGCGCGACAAGGATCAGCTCTTTTGTGCCTTTTTCAGCCAAAAGTGCGGCCTCCTCTACAAGCTCATCCATAGGAACACTTCTGTAGGAGCCGCGAAGCTTCGGGATGATGCAATACGAACAATGCTTGTCACAACCCTCGGCGATCTTTAGATAGTTGACCGCTCCCGATCCCGTAATAACCCTTTTTGTAAGGTGTTTTGGCAGATAAGCAGTATCTTTGAGAAGCTCAACCCGTTCTCCTTTTATCACCTGATCAACGGCTTTTGATATGTCGTCATATCCGCTTGTACCGATCACAGCGTCTATTTCGGGAATCTCAGTACGAATCTCCTCAGAATACCTCTGTGCAAGGCATCCTGCAGCTATAAGTGCTTTGCATTTGCCGGTTTTTTTGTACTCAGCAAGCTCTATTATCGTTTCTATACTTTCTTCTTTTGCATCAAGCACAAATGCGCAGGTATTTACAATGATAACCTCCGCTTCCGCAGGATCAACGGTAAAAATCACCCCATCGTCACGAAGCAACGCCATCATTTTTTCTGTATCTACCAGATTTTTGTCGCATCCAAGCGAAGCAAAATAGCAATTCAAACTCAATTTAGCTCTCCACTTACTACACAGTTATTCATAAGCATGGCGATAGTCATAGGACCTACACCACCGGGAACAGGGGTTATCTTTGATGTGTGCGGTGCAACATCGTCAAAATCAACATCTCCGCAAAGCTTTCCGTCATCCTTTCGGTGGATACCTACATCTATGACTACTGCTCCTTCTTTTACGTACGAGGAATCTATCATCATTGGCTTTCCTATCGCAACGATCAGGATATCAGCCCTTTTGCAAACATCCTTCAGATCTTTGGTATGACTATGACATATTGTGACTGTTGCATTCTCACGAAGCATGAGCATAGCCATAGGTTTACCGACTATATTTGAACGCCCGATGATAACACAGTTTTTGCCGTCAATATCAACATCACTTCTTTTCAAAAGCTGTATAATGCCGGCAGGAGTACAGGAAACAAAGCCTTTTTGACCGATACTAAGCTTTCCGACGCTCTCCGGATGAAAACCGTCAACATCTTTTGACGGAGCTATTGTCTTGATGATCTTGTCCTCATTGATGTGCTTTGGAAGCGGTAGCTGAACGAGGATACCGTTTATGCTGTCGTCATTGTTTAGCTTTTCTACAAGCTCCACAAGCTCCGACTCAGTAGTTGTAGCAGGAAGCTCGTATGAAACAGATTTGATCCCCACAAACTCACAGGCTTTCTTTTTGTTTCCGACATATACAGCAGATGCGGGGTCATCACCAACCAAAACAACAGCCAGCGAAAGCTCAAGACCTTCCGCTTTTACCTTGTCGCGAAGCTCTTCCTTGATCTGATTTGAGATTGCTTTTCCATCGATTATTTCATACATTGTTAACTCTCCTACTCTTACTCGATATACGAAATCTTGTCTCTGATACTCTGCATATGTATATCCGTACGATTGATGACATCGGCACACGCTCTCAACTCGTATACTATATCCTCTGCGTCGCGGACATTTTTCTTGTATTTAACTGAATGCTCAAGGCTCGCCCAAAAGTCCATAGCGATTGTCCTTATCTGGATCTCCACGCGGACTCTTTCTTTTCTGTCCGAGAAAAACACCGGGATCTCTACGATCAAATGCAGGCTTCTGTAGCCGTTTTTCTTGGGGCGATTGATATAATCCTTTGTTTTTATGATCTCGACATCGTCCTGCCCCTCGAGCATACGGGCAACCTGGTATATATCATCCAAAAATGCGCAGATAACACGCACACCGGCAACATCATTTAAGTTTTTCCTGACCGACTCACAGGTGAGGGG
>CAMVCQ010000043.1 GCA_947166015.1 uncultured Lachnospiraceae bacterium | reverse complement strand
TTTTTTATCCACCCCATATTGGCCTCCATTTCTGATCTTGACGCGCATTTTCCATAACAAAACAACATGCTTTTTTTCAAAAGCTTTCGATGCGGATCTGATTTATATATAGAAAAATGCGCATACAGACGACTTTCCGTATACGCATAATATAATCATAAAATATGAACAATCTGTGTTTTTAATTTGTAATAAAAATGACCTATCCTCTCAAGATGATCTCAGTCATTTTCAAAGCCTTTGCGTTGGCATCGACATTGTGAACCCTTACAAAATCAATTCCCGCTTTTGCAGCAAGCACCGTAGTTGCGATAGTCGCCTCATCTCTTTCGTCAACCGCAAATCCGGTAGAAAGCCCTATCACGCTTTTCCTTGAAATCGCAAACAACACCGGATACTGAGCCCTTACAAACATTTCAGCGTGCTTCAACACATCCAGATTTTGTTCAAAAACCTTGCCAAACCCAACACCGGGATCAAGAATGATTTTATCCTTGGATACGCCTAAGTCTATAGCTTTTTTTGCAGACTCAGCCAGGTCCTGCAGAACGTATTCACAAAACTCTTCCCCTTCTTTTTCGCTTATTTCCTCGCCATTACTTGCTATACAAAGTACCGCGTCATGCTTTGCAACCAATTCTGCAATCCTTATGTCTTTTTTCAATCCCCAGATATCATTTATCATATCCGCGCCTGACTCCAGCGCTTTTTTTGCAACTTCAAATTTATAGGTGTCAGCGGATACCGGGATATCGCACTCTTTTTTTATCCCTTCTATCACCGGTACTATCCTTTTGATCTCTTCCTCGTCTGATATCGGCGTAAATCCGGGTCTTGTTGACTCGCCACCGACATCTATTATATCTGCTCCCTCCTCTATCATACGCTTTGCGGCTTCGACAGCTGCGTCAACGTTTTCATATTTTCCTCCGTCTGAAAAAGAGTCGGGTGTAGCATTTAAAATACCCATAATATAAGTCTTTTTTCCAATCTCAAAATTACGTTTTCCTATGATCATTTTTTTCCTCCATATCCTCTTAAATGTCTTTATGTTTTGTCTGATCATTTAGTATTATTTTTTGTACTAAACTCCGGTTCTCATCAAAAGCTCGTACAGTCCCTCATAAGTTGTCACTGTGTTTACGGCTCTTCTGATGGCCACTGAATCAGGATACCCCGCCGTATACCAGGCCACATGTGTTCTCATCATCATTAGGGCACGCTTTTCACCTCGCATTTCTATCTCCATTTTTGCGTGCCTTAGTATCATTTTTTTTACTTCTTCAAATGATATTTTTTTGTTATTATTATTCTTTATTTTTTCAAAAATCCACGGATTTCCTTTTGCGCCTCGACCGATCATAACTGCATCACACCCTGTTTTTGTCATCATTTCCTCAGCATCATCTGCACAGGTGATATCGCCGTTTCCGATCACGGGAATCCCAACTGTTTGCTTAACTTTTCCGATGAAATCAATATCAGCTTTTCCGCTATAGTACTGCTGCCTTGTTCTGGCGTGAACTATCACCGCTGATGCTCCCGCAGCCTCTGCAGCCTTTGCAAGGTCCAGTCCCTGCTCCTCTCCGTTTTCAAATCCTTTTCTGATCTTGACCGTAACCGGTTTTTTGATAGCGTTTACTGTTTTTTTGATTATTTTTTCTGCCAAAGGTACATCGAGCAAAAGTGCCGATCCTTCGTGGTTTTTCACCACCTTCGGAACCGGACATCCCATGTTCAGATCAAGAATATCAAATGGTCTGTCTTCTATTCTTTTAGCCATATCGCTTACAATATCAGGCTCGGAGCCGAAAAGCTGAAGACTGACAGGACTCTCCGATGGATCGATAGACATAAGCTCTTCTGAATTCTTGTTATTATAGTATATTCCTTTTGCACTTATCATTTCCGTGCACACAAGATCAGCTCCGAATTCCGAGCAGATCACCCTGTACGGTCTGTCGGTAACTCCGGCCATTGGTGCCAAAAACACCCTTCCCGGAAGCTTGACATTGCCTATATTCAGTTCGGTATTTAGCATTATTATCCTCTGGATTTTTCGTATATTATCCTCAATCCCTGAAGTGTGAGGTTTCTGTCATATACATCGATCTTGTCCGTGCTGTCTGCTATTATCCTGCCGAGCCCCCCCGTAGCTATAACCTTCGCGTCAAGTCCGGATTCTTTTTTCATATTGTCAATAATGTATTCCGTCTGACCTATACAACCGTATACAAGACCTGCCTGCATACTTGGGACCGTCGATTTCGCAAGGATTGAATCCGGCTTTTCTATTTCGATCTCGGGAAGCTTCGCTGCGCCCGACCACAGTGCCGACGCGCTTGTCCTAAGCCCCGGGCAGGTAACTCCCGCGATAAACGAGCCATCCTCCGTAACAAGATCGTATGTCGTCGCCGTTCCAAAATCGATGACCAGAGCCGGACCTCCATACAGGAAAAATGCCCCGGCCGCATCCACAACTCTGTCCGCGCCCACCTCGACAGGATTCGGCAAAGCTATATGGATCCCTGATTTTGTTTTGTTTCCAATAAATATCGCATCACAGTTTAAGTATTTATATATTCCACTCGAAAGAGAATAATTAACCTTCGGAACGACAGAGCTTACGATCACATCCTCTATATCGGCGGCTTTTACACCTTGATGCTTGATCTGCTCAATTATAGCTGCTCCAAACTCATCCGAGGTTCTGGGAAGCTCGGTAGTCAGTCTGAACTCATGAAGGATTTTTTCTCCATCGATAAGTCCGTAAGTAATGTTTGTGTTTCCGACATCAATAGCTAAAAGCATCTCTTTTCTCCCAATTCAACAAAAAAATGTCTGATAATACAGTTCCAGATCCTCTATCAGATCTTTGTATTTTTCACGATACTGCTTGATCTTTAATTCCGCTCCGATCTCGTCGTACTCGAAATCCGATTCCTTTGCGGTAGTAGAAAAATACAGATTTCCTTCATCGTCAAACTGCATCGTGAGTATCCCCCCGACATCCTCCGTGTACAGGACACTCAAGGCTTTCAGCTCTTGTTTGATCTGCGTCGGAAGAGTTTCGGAATACCTCGGATTGATATAAAACTTGCGCTCATAAATGCTCGATGCGCACAGTATCTGATCCTCTGTCAATTTGATTTCTCCTCTCTCTCGTTCATAGGTACATACGGCCTGTGATGTCCGACTGCCTTATAAGCAGGACGAATTATCCTTCCTGCATTTACAAGCTCTTCGATCCTATGCGCACTCCATCCCGCGATCCTTGCGATCGCAAAAAGAGGCGTGTAGAACTCATGAGGAATGTCCAGCATGCTGTATACAAGTCCGCTGTAAAAATCAACATTTGCACTGACGCCCTTGTAGATATGTCTTTGATCTCCTATTACCTGAGGAGCAAGACGCTCGACATTTTTATAAAGAGTAAACTCTTTCATCATTCCTTTTTCTTTGGCGAGCTGCTCAACAAATTTTTTAAATGTTTTTGCCCTTGGATCCGAAAGCGAATAAACAGCGTGTCCCATCCCATAGATAAGGCCTGACTTGTCAAACATCTGCCTGTTCAGTATAGCCGTCAGGTACGACGATATCTCCTCATCGTCATCCCAATCCTTGACCCATTTTTTCATATCGTCAAACATTTGGGAAACCTTGACATTTGCGCCACCGTGCCTTGGACCTTTGAGACTTCCGAGCGCCGCGGATATAGCCGCATATGTGTCTGTCCCTGATGAAGTCACCACATGATCTGTAAACGTCGAGTTGTTTCCTCCGCCGTGCTCAGCATGAAGGACAAGCGCAAGATCAAGAATTTTGGCCTCAAGTGCTGTGTATGAGCTGTCCGGTCTCAGCATATGAAGTATGTTTTCAGCAGTTGACAGCTCCGGCTTCGGCGGATGCAAAAAGAAGCTTTTCTGATCGTGAAAATACTTCATCGTCTGGTATCCGTAAACCGAAAACATCGGAAACAACGCCACAAGCTCCAAGCACTGTCTAAGGACATTGTCTATAGATGTTTCGTCCGCTCTGTCATCGTATGAATAAAGCGTCAATACGCACCTGCCCAGCGTGTTCATAAGGTCAGAGCTCGGCGCTTTCATGATGATATCCCGCACAAAACTCATCGGGAGGTTTTCCCTGTAATAAGCAAGCATATCCTCAAGTTCATCAAGCTCTTTTTGATTTGGAAGTTTGCCGAATAAAAGAAGAAAAACAACCTCCTCGTATCCGAATCTTTTTTCATTCAAAAATCCGTCAACAATCTCTTCTATGTTTATCCCTTGATAATAAAGCTCTCCCTCACATGGAACAAGCTCTCTGTCAATGACTGTATAGGCAACTATCTCGGAAATCTCGGTAAGTCCGGTCAAAACACCCCTTCCATCCAGATCTCGCAAACCTCTTTTTACTTCGTACTTGTCGAAAAGAGTCGAGTCAATGGTAGATGATGCTTCGCTTATATTTGCCATTTTTCTCAGCCAGTCAGCGCGATAGTCATTATCAAGCCTTTTCTCGGTATCAATTCCGTTTGTTGAATACATGTTTTACCACCCAAATAATAATTACAAAGTACAATCAATAACTGCCTTTATCGTGTGCATTCTGTTTTCCGCCTCACGAAAAACAGTGTCTGCGTGCTTTTCAAACACTTCGTTTGTCACCTCAAGCTCTTGTAATCCGAATTTTTCATACACATCTTTTCCCACCTCTGTTTTGAGGTCATGGTATGCCGGGAGACAATGCATAAACACAGCTTCAGGCTTTGCGTATGACATACATTTTTCATTTACCTGGTATGGAAGAAGCGCATCTATCCTTTCCTTCCAAACCTCCTCGGGCTCACCCATCGAAACCCACACATCGGTATAGAGCACATCTGCATCCTTTGCACCCTCTTCGATATCTGAAGTAAGTGTTATACTTCCGCCGCTCTCTTTTGCGTATTCTTCACATTGCTTGACAAGCTCTTCATTTGGGAAGTATTCTTTTGCCGTACAAGCCGTGAAGTGCATACCCATTTTTGAGCAAGCGATCATCAGAGAATTGCCCATATTGTATCTGGCATCACCCATATATGTAAGCTTTATACCTTTTAGCCTGCCGAATTCTTCCTCTATAGTAAGCATATCCGCAAGCATCTGCGTAGGATGATACTCATTTGTAAGACCGTTCCAAACAGGCACATTGCTGTGCTTTGCAAGTTCCTCAACTATCTCCTGGCCAAACCCTCTGTACTCGATACCGTCAAACATACGGCTCAACACCCTTGCAGTATCGGCGATACTCTCTTTGCGTCCGATCTGAGAGCAGGTAGGGTCAAGGTATGTAACTCCGATTCCGAGATCGTGTCCTGCAACCTCAAAAGAACATCTGGTCCTCGTGCTGGTTTTCTCAAAAATGAGCGCGATGTTTTTGCCTTCGTGATTTCTGTGAGCTATACCGTTTTTTTTCTTTTCTTTAAGCTCTTTTGCTCTGTCGAGCATAAACCTGATCTCCTCAGGCGTAAAGTCTTTTAATGTCAAAAAATCTCTTCCTTTTAAATCCATCATTATGTCCTCCAAGATTTATTGTTTTTTTCCGGCTTCATACATAAGTATGGAAGCAGCAACCGATGCATTGTAGGATTCAAGGCCGTTTTTCATTGGTATAGTGATGTTTTGATCACTCATTAAAAACGCTTCATCCGATATTCCATTTGCTTCATTTCCTATGATGATCGCGGCTTTTTCATCGAAAATAATTTCCGTTATACTAACTGAATTATTAAGCGCCGTAGCATATATGGTAAACCCAAGTTTTTTTATGTTTTCAAGCTCTGTCTTTAAATCATTTTCAAGCTTTATACAGGGCACTTTCAATAATGATCCCATAGTTGATCTGACTATCTTTGGTTGATATATATCAGCACAACCTTTTGAAAAAATAACTGCATCGAAACCCATACCCTGTGCAGTTCTGATGATCGTGCCTATATTTCCGGGATCTCGCACCTCATCAAGTACGAGAACCGATGCATTTTTCTTTTCATAGATAGCATCCGGATTCACCTCCGGCATATATACTATTGCAAGTATTCCCTGTGGTGATTTTGTATCACTTATTTTATTGAAAATATCATCCTTAACAGTCTCTTTTATATCTGCTTTTATTTCGTTATAAACATCAGAAAGCTCACTGTTTTCGGACATTTTTTCCTCATATCCCGAGCTTATATATAGTTGATTAATAGTCCCGAATCTATTGCATTCTTTAACCGCTCTTAACCCTTCAGCGACAAACTTTTTTTCACTGTTTCTAAACGATGACTTATCAAGTAATTTTTTTATATATTTTATCCTTGGGTTATCTTTTCCGGTGATCATATCTTTATCCCTAATCCTTTTAATTCCTGATAAAGTCTTTGCAATGGCAATCCTACAACATTATAATAATCCCCTTCTATCCCGGTTATGTACTTGCAGAATTCTCCCTGTATACCGTATCCGCCGGCTTTGTCATACGGCTCGGGCGAGGTTATATAATCCTCCAGCTCAACCTCATCCAAATGTCCAACGGACACTATCGTTTTTTCATGAAATGTTCTGCTTCTGTCCTGTTTTCCATCCTGCAGAGTCAGAAGCGCAACTCCTGTATAAACCTCATGAGTGTTGTCCATCAGGCTTTTGAGCATGTTCCTTGCCTCTACAACGCTCTTGGGTTTGCCGAGGATCTTTCCCTCTGAAACCACAACCGTATCAGCACCTATAACTATTGCCTTGTCAGCAGGTCCGACCTTGAGCGTCATGCCGTCAACCAAAGGCTCTTTCATCAGAAGCTTGCCTCTTTCGCAGACAAGCCCCTCCGCCACAGCCATTGCTTTGCGGTTTGCAAGGACACTTGTGACCATGACCGGATCCTCAGAGCTGATCTCCTCGCTCACATCGGATGTTATGACTGATACGCAAACACCCAGCCTCTCCAACAATTCCTTGCGTCTGGGAGACTGGGATGCCAGTACAAACTGTATAGTTTGATTCATCACTTGAAATACTCCACTCCGCTCTCAAAGAGAAGCTGATTCTGGTCGCCGAAGAGGTTTATCGCTACGCCCTTTCCTATTCGTTCGGAATGAACCATTTTTCCAAGAACCCTTCCATCCGGGCTTGTGATACCCTCTATACTTCCGTAAGAACCATTTACATTGTAGTCTTCATCCATAGTCGGATGACCGTCTGCGTCTACGTATTGGGTAGCCACCTGTCCTGAAGCATACAGCTTATCTATCCATTCTCTGCTCGCTACAAACCTTCCCTCTCCGTGAGATGCCGGAACCGTATACACTCCGCCAAGTTGGGCTTTTTTAAGCCATGGAGACTTGTTTGTAACAACCTTTGTATAAACGGATTTTGATACATGTCTTCCGATACTGTTTGTAGTAAGCGTCGGAGAATCATCCTTCTGTGTGACTATTTTTCCATACGGTACAAGTCCAAGCTTGATAAGTGCCTGGAATCCGTTACAAATACCGAGTGCCAGTCCGTCTCTTTCATCAAGAAGTCTGTGAACTGCTTCTACAATCTTTTCATTTCTAAATACCGAAGTGATGAACTTCGCCGAACCGTCGGGCTCGTCTCCCGCCGAAAACCCGCCGGAGAACATAAGTATCTGGGATTCATCTATTGCCTTCGCAAACCTGTCAACACCTTCTTTTATATCATCAGGTGTCATGTTGCAAAATACTATTGTCTCTGTTTCGGCGCCGGCTTTTTCAAACGCTGCTCCGGTATCGTACTCGCAGTTGGTTCCCGGGAATACCGGAATGAATACCTTCGGTTTTGCAACCTTGTTTTTGCAAATATATATGCTCTCTCCGGTTTTTGCGATATCGTATAACTCATCGCGAAGCTCCGGTCCTTTTGCCCCCGAAGATGTAGGATATACCTTCTCGAGAGTTTCACTCCAAGCACCAAATGCTTCCTCAAGATCGACACTCTCCTCAAGATATATGATGACAGGCTCAGGCAATACACGACCGATCCTGTCGTACTCGATGCCCTTTGCATCGACTTTTGCGAAATCCTCTTCGCTTATCTCTGCAACTATCTCACCGTAGTTTCGTGAAAAATAATACGACAGCGGTTTGTGCTTGCAAAGCTTGACACCAACCCTGTTTCCAAACGCCATTTTTGCAAGTGCGCAAGCTACTCCATCGCCTGCAAGCGCATAGGCTGATTTAATCACGCCCTCACGCATAAGCTCAGTGATCTTTGCGTATATTTTTGATGTTTTTTCAAAATCAGGAAGTCCGTATTCATCCTTTGCTATAGCAAATTTCACAAGACGGTTACCCGGGGTTTTGAGCTCGTCGGTGATCACATCCTCGATCTTTGCGACATCAACCGCAAATGAACACAGCGTCGGAGGAACATCTATATCGTTAAACGTTCCGGACATGGAGTCTTTTCCGCCGATTGATGCAAGTCCGAGATCCATCTGCGCAGCATACGCTCCAAGAAGCGCTGCCATCGGCTCTCCCCATCTTTCCGGATCATCGGTCATTCTCTTGAAGTACTCCTGGAATGTAAACCTGATCTTTGATATGTCTCCGCCCGATGCTATTATTTTTGCCACTGATTCGAGCACGGCATACTGTGCGCCGTGGTATGGTGAAAAGCTCATCAAAAATGGATCCATACCGTAGCTCATCATGGTAACTGCATCTGATTCGCCGCCCTCTACAGGAATTTTGGCGATCATTGTCTGTATCGGAGTAAGCTGATACTTTCCTCCATACGGCATAGTCACTGTCGCAGCTCCGATCGAGCTGTCAAACATCTCAACAAGTCCTCTTTTTGAGCAGCTGTTCAGATCTGAAAGAATAGCTGTCAAAGAGTTTTTGAATGTATCTTTTTCATATGTAGTCTGAAGATAATCATCATTTTTCGAAGGGCTTTTGACAAATACATCTGTTTCCTGATGCGCCCCGTTTGTATCAAGGAATGCTCTTGAAATATTTACTATTTCTTTTCCTCTCCATGAAAGGATAAGTCTCGGATCCTCGGTAACTACCGCTACGCATACAGCCTCAAGGTTCTCCTGTGCTGCATATCTCATGAATTCATCAACATCCTTTGGATCCACAACAACTGCCATTCTCTCCTGAGATTCGGAGATGGCAAGCTCTGTTCCGTCAAGACCGGCGTATTTTTTCGGAACCTTGTCAAGGTCAACCCTGAGTCCCGGCGCAAGCTCTCCGATTGCCACGGAAACACCGCCGGCTCCGAAGTCGTTACATTTTTTGATAAGCTTACTTACTTCGCCTCTTCTGAAAAGTCTCTGGATCATTCTCTCTGACTGAGCTTTACCCTTCTGTACCTCATCACCACAAGTTTCGATAGATGCAGTATTGTGTGCTTTTGACGAGCCTGTAGCTCCTCCACATCCGTCTCTTCCTGTTCTTCCACCGAGAAGTATGATTATATCACCGGGGTCTGAATTCTCCCTGATGACATTTTCTCTTTTTGCGGCACCCATAACAGCACCGATCTCAAGTCTTTTTGCCACATAGTTCGGATGATAGACCTCATCAACAAGTCCTGTCGCAAGTCCTATCTGGTTTCCGTATGAACTGTATCCGGCAGCAGCCGTGGTCACGATCTTTCTCTGCGGAAGCTTTCCTTCCATAGTCTTTGACAGCGCAAGTGTCGGATCTGCTGCACCCGTTACGCGCATAGCCTGGTATACATACCCTCTTCCCGAAAGCGGATCTCTGATCGCACCACCAAGGCAGGTAGCTGCGCCACCGAAAGGCTCGATCTCGGTAGGATGGTTGTGCGTTTCATTTTTGAAAAATACCAACCACTCCTCTTTTTGCGGACCGTTTCCATAATCAACATCGATCGGCACAACTATAGAGCAGGCGTTGATCTCATCTGACTCTTCCATGTCATCAAGCTTTCCTGCTTTTTTTAGCTCCTTCATAGCGAGCAGCGCGATGTCCATAAGTGAAACAAACTTGTCGTCTCTGCCCTTGTAGAGCTCGTCATGTGCAGCCTTGTACCTTTTGTAAGTGTCCTCAAGAGGCTTTTTGTAATCGCCTTCTCCGAAGGTAACATTTTTGAGCTCTGTCAAAAATGTGGTGTGCCTGCAATGATCCGACCAATATGTGTCAAGTACTCTGATCTCGGTCATTGACGGATCTCTGACTTCCTCAGAGTCATCCCAGATGCCACCGAAATAATTTCTGATATGCTTAAAGTCAGCGAATGTCATTGCAAGTCCGAGTGAATCATAAAGCTTTTTCAGCTCTTCATCCGAAAGCTTTGTGAAACCGTCAAATATCTTGACATCATCAGGCTCCGGATAATCTGTTACGAGCGTGTCCGGTACCGTTTCATCGGTCTGCTTTGAATCAACCGGGTTTATACAATACTGTGTAACCCTTTCAAAATCCTCATCGCTGATATTTCCGGAAAGAACATAGGTCGTCGCAGACTTGATGACCGGAACATTTTTCTCACCGAGAAGTCTGACGCACTGCTCTGCCGAATCAGCTCTCTGGTCGAACTGTCCCGGCAGATAAGTGACCGAAAACACCCTGTCAGATGCCTCTTTTGGAAAATCGTTCTCATAAACCATATCTACAGGCGGCTCGGAAAAAACGGTAACAAGTGCTTTTTCAAACACTTCATCACTTATATTCTCCACATCATAGCGCACAAGCACCCTGACTTTTTCCAATGAATTCAGATCAAGGTAGCTTTTAAGCTCATCGTAGAGCTCGCCTGCCTGTACTGCATAAGGTTCTTTTTTTTCGACATAGATTCGTCTGACAGCCATTTGTTTTCCTCCGGATATGTATATCGTTTTTTGGTATAGGACAATTAATTATTTGTCTGTGATATGTCCAAGCTCAACTCTTTCTTTCCAATAATCACCCACAGTAAACTTATACTGTTTTGAAAGAGTTTCTTTGTAGTACTTGTCATATTGTGTGTTCTGCTCGTTCTTGATCTGGTTTTCAACTTCCTTGTCGTATCCGGCAGTGTCGTTGTTGTTGATCATTTTTACGAAATAATATCCGTCATCTGTTTCGAACACCTTGGATATCTCATCATTTTTCAGTGATTTAACAAGCTTTCTTCCCTCTTCATCAAGGAAATCCGTGTCCTTTGCAAGGAGGTTGTGATCAGCGAACTGTGCATTTGTGTCATCGTCTTTTCCGTTTTTGTCGGTATCATTTATAAGCGACGTAAAATCAGTTGCAGTAAGTGCCTTTTTGCGAAGTGCCTCTATATCAGTCTTTGCTTTTTTGAGCTCTGCATCCGATTTCACATCAGCTGCGCCACCGCTTGCTGATTTTGAATCATCTTCGACTTTGTCCGGTTTTTTCGAGATCATGTAATACTGAAGTGTGTACTGACGGTAATCAGTCTTTGATACACCTGCTTTGATCTTGTTCTCATCAATATCAAAGCCCTTGATGATAACATCCTTCTGCTTTTCAGCCAGCTTTTCAGACGTAACAGCCGCACGGATATCATCCTCGCTCAGGCCCTTCATACCTTTAACCTTGTCGTTCATCTGATCCAGTGTTTTCTTCACTGTATCCTCGACCTCTTTTTTGTCATTGTCATCAAGCGTAGTTCCGTCCTTCTCCGCCTGCATTACGAGAACTTCTCTCTCCTCAAGGTTCTCGATGATCGATTTTTTGGCACTCTCAGCCGTAGTCATATCACCGGTCTCCTGGTCCCAATTCATTCCGTACGTATTGTACATAGTTTCGAGATTGTAGATATTGTACATTGCATCAGTGTATGTCAATGTGTGAGTCTCGTTTGCTCCGCCTTTTCCCGGCCCCTCAACCGTAAGGATCACACGGGGTCTGAGCTGCGTGTAGCACACTACAAATACTCCTCCTGCGATAAAAAGCAAGCCCAGGATGATCAGTATGAGGTTTTTCCTGGATTTTGCCTCTTTTTTCAGCTCTTTCTTGTCAGGTTTAGCTATTCCCTGCTCTTTGATGATTTTCTTTGACTTGTTCATGTTTCCTTCCTCCATATAAATATGAAATCATACCATAGTATTCTACCACAAAACTTTCATATACGCAACTAAAAAAAAATATTCCTTCTTGACAATTCTCCTTATCAATGGTAACATATCCTATGGTGCGCAGGAGTGGCGGAATTGGCAGACGCGCAGGCTTCAGGTGCCTGTGTTCGCAAGGACGTGTGGGTTCAAGTCCCATCTCCTGCATAAATATATGGCACGGTTTTCACCGTGCCATATATTTATACACGAGATGATTCGATATCCCGGCTCCTCGTACCGAGGATGCTAATCATGTAGCTTATATAAATCTTTCAAGTAACTAATCTCGATTTTAGGTTGACTGCTTTTGTACGAGGAAACTCGCGCTCCGTCGGTATGCGGCGAGATTTATCGAGTCGGATACCGCTACGTGAGTGCAGTAGCGCAAGCGGTTCCGAGTAAAAGCAGTCAACTAAAATCGAAACTATACAAACTATTCATCAAAGATACCCACCAAAACATCCCCATGAAAGGAGGAGCCCATGAGAATCAGTCCCGGAATGCTCATCTTCGCACTCTTCGACTCAGGTGTAGCATTTTTCCTCGTCTACTACATAGTCAAGGCAAAATTCGGTGGCGACCAAAAATCAATCGCCCGAGCACTTGCAGCCGCATTCGGAACGATCACCTTCATCGCCTACTTCGGCGTGATCGTATGGTTCAATTCCTACCCCGTCACGGTAAACGACGATGTGAAAATGACAGTTTACCTGGCTCCGATCGTCCTTTCGATCCTGATGTTGATACTGGTTCAGTTATCAAAGCCAAAAAAAATCTCAGTCGGCAAAACTGACGATGAAAGTGCTTCGGACGACGAAGGAAGCGACGAAGAAAACGAACAGCCTGACGAAAAAGCCTGATCATCAGCATACACAAACAGATAGATCACAAACAGAACACATATATTTCGTACAATACCAAAACAAAAAAAAACGGCGTAGCAAATCCCGCTACGCCGTTTATATTTATACTTTAGATTGATTTATAACCTGAACATCTGTCCAAAAAGCTCTTTGTGATCTTTTCCATATTCTTTACAAATACAAATCCAAATACTTTGTTTTTCTTTGTGAAATAAAACCTGAGCTTAAATGTGTTTTTGCCGACCTTGTAATTAAAATCAGCATACTTACTTACCTTAAGCTTTTTCTTTGATGTGTTGAAAAGCTTGTCATACAAAAACGCATCCTTACTTTTTTTGCATTTTTTTGTTGAAAAATCTCCATACTGAGCTTTGACATATTTAAGTGAATCACCTATCCTCACCCTTCTGTATGTGTAGCCGTATTTAGAGACTTTTCCCCATTCGCCTCTCCAATAATAATCCCATTTTTTAGCTTTATTAACAATGTTAAATGAGTTGTACTTTCCAAAATCACTTTTACCGAATTTAGCAACAACCTTAACCTTGCAGCTTAAAACAACAGGCTCTGTACCTTCAGAAATCGTGGCTGTGATAACTGCGCTTCCCTTCTTTTTGAGAGTGACTGCTCCAAGCTCCGATACTGTAGCTACAGAAGAATTGCTTGAATCAAAAGTTACTCTGATACGTCCTTCTGATATAGTCGGGTAGTCCTTCACCTTAAGTGTAAACTTCTTTCCCGCCTGTGCATTAACAGATGTCACATTAAGTGCAAAAGAGCTCGTCGGTTCGGCCGAAGAAGCCGGTGCAATTGGTTCCGGACTCACTATCGGTGCATCCGTAGGCTTGTCGTTCTCCTGCGAAGGCGGATTCACAGCCTGCTCATCTGCTTTTACATAGTTGGTACTGCTCTGTGCCGCGGCCCCTGCAGTATTGAATCCGGCTATCACCCCAGCCGATAATGCAACAAGAAGAAGCTTTGAAAGTCTTTTTTTCGTTTCATTTTTGATGAACATGATAAATCATCCTTTCTTTCTCTCTCTTTGATATTGTGCATTATACAACATTTTTTTAAGTTTGTCTACACTTATCGAAAGATTTTTTGATTTTTTTAACATTTTTGTAACAATTTATGTCAAAAATCTGTCAAGTCAGCTCTATAGCGCCTGTGTAAAGCTGATAGTACCTTCCTTTTTTCTCCAAAAGCTCCTCGTGCTTTCCTCGCTCTATGATCTCTCCGTTTTCAAGCACAAGTATGCAATCCGCATTTCTGACCGTCGAAAGCCTGTGCGCGATAACAAACGTAGTCCTGTCCTTCATAAGTCTTGCCATTCCGTGGTCTATATGCATCTCAGTTCTCGTATCCACAGAGCTTGTCGCCTCATCAAGCACCAGTATGGGAGCTTTGGATATGGCTGCTCGCGCTATATTTAGCAACTGTCTTTGCCCCTGACTTAGGTTTGCGCCATCGGATTCAAGCTTGGTGTCATATCTGTTTTTCAGCCTCATTATGAAGCTGTGCGCACTCGCAACTTTTGCTGCCTCCTCGACCTCTTCGTCCGTAGCGTCAGGTCGTCCGTATCTGATGTTTTCGCGTACAGTATCCGAAAACAGATGCGTGTCCTGCAAAACCATAGCTATATTGCCACGAAGGGATTCGAGGCTGTACTCCTTCAGGTCTCTACCGTCTATTTTTATCTCCCCTTCATCGATATCATAAAACCTGTTCAAAAGATTTGTAACAGTAGTTTTGCCCGCCCCTGTGGAGCCTACAAACGCAACCTTCTGCCCCGGCTCAACATCAAGACTTATGTTTTTGAGGACCATTTTGTCCTTGTTATAACCGAAGCTCACATCATTTATCTCGACTTTTCCTTTTATATCCGCAGTTTCGATCTCGCCTGTATCTACAGCCTCCTCGGTCTCCATATCCATCACGGTAAACACCCTCTCCGCTCCGGCAAGTGCCGAGAAAAATGTATTCATCTGCATCGAAAGCTCATTTATCGGTCTTGAAAATTGCCTCGAATAGTTTACAAAAATAGTCAGTCCGCCGATACTCATCATTCCACCGACACACATTATTCCACCGATAGTAGCCGTGAGTCCGTAAGCGATCTGTCCTATATTTCCCATAACAGGCATCATTATACTTCCGAGGAACTGCGCTTTTACCTGTTTGTTTCTCAGGTTTTCATTGTGCATTTCAAAATCATTTATTGCTTTTTCTTCGTGATTAAATACCTTTACAACCTTCTGGCCTGTCACGGTTTCCTCTATATATCCGTTTAGCTCACCCAGAGCCTCCTGTTGTTCTTTGTAGTATTTGGCACTTCTTTTGCCAATCCCCATCGCAGCTATAAACATAACAGGTGTCAGAATAATAGTGACAAGCGAAAGCCAAATATTTTCAAATATCATTATACCAAGCGTGCCGACTATACTTATCACTCCCGATATCAGCTGGATAATGGTATTGTTCAAAAGTTCCCCTATCGCATCGATATCATTGACAAATCTACTCATGATATCACCGGTGCTGTTTGTATCAAAATACCTCACCGGCATATCCTGAAGGTGGTCAAACAGGTCTTTTCTGATCCTGATGAGCGCTCTTTGAGATACTCCGATCATTATCCTCATTTGGAAAAAATTCGCCAGTATACCAAATCCATATATGATACCAAGCACTACAATCATACCGGTAAGAGAGGCAACAGCATTGGAAATAAGTCCCGTGACATCGCCTTTTGCATTCGCTATGGCTATCGCACTTTCACTTAGCGTATCCGTGATCGGCTTCAAAAAATACGACCCCGCCAGTGCGGTCACGGAAAAAATGATCACGCAGAGCACAGCCAAAAGAAGCATATACCACTCTTTGCCGATATATCCAAGTATTCTTTTTATAACCTTTCCTGAGTTTTCGGGCTTTCCACCGCGCATTCTGATATCTCTTCCTCTGCTGCCCGGACCACCCTGTCTTTTCGTCTGTGCCATCTATACTCCCTCCTTATCCATCTGAGAGAAGTATATCTCGCGATATGTCTCATTATTTTTGATCAACTCATCATGCGTTCCGCTGCCGACGATCTTTCCGTCATCCATGACAAAAATCCTGTCGGCGTCCTCAACCGACGAGATCCTCTGAGCTATGATAAGCCTTGTTGTGTCCTTAAACTTTGCGTCAAGTCCCTGTTTTATCCTGCTTTCGGTTGCGGTATCAACAGCGCTTGTACTGTCATCAAGTATCAATATCTTTGGCTTTTTGAGAAGTGCTCTTGCTATACAGAGTCTCTGCTTTTGTCCTCCGGATACTCCTACTCCCTCCTGACCGAGTTCTTTTTCATAGCCGTCACTGAAGTCTTTTATAAATCCGTCTGCCTGCGCGATCTCTGCTGCATCTATGAGCATCTCTTGCGTGGCGTTTTCATCTCCCCATTTCAGGTTGTCGGTGATCGTTCCCGAAAACAAAGTGTTTTTCTGCAACACCATCGCCACATGCTCCCTAAGGTTTCTCAGCGAATACTCCCTGACATTTACATCATCCACAAGTACCTCTCCGTCATCGCAGTCGTACAATCTCGGGATGAGCTGTACAAGAGAGCTTTTGCCGGAGCCGGTTGAACCTATTATTCCAACTGTTTCTCCCGGCTCTACAACAAATGAAATGTTCTCAAGCACATAGTTATCATTATTTTTATAGTATTTAAAGCTTACATTTTTGAACTCGATCTTTCCTTTTTCGACCTGAAGCTCTTTCATCGATGCCTCGTCATCATTTAATTCAGGCTTTGCTCCAAGCACTTCCTTGATCCTCGCTGATGACGCAGCTGCACGCGATCCCGCGATGATGACAAAAGAAAGCATCATCAGAGAAACGAGTATCTGGATCACATATGTTGTAAATGCCGTGAGGTCTCCGACAGGCATATCGCCTATTATTATCTGCTTGCCGCCAAACCAAACTATAGCCATAGTTGTTATGTTCATACTGAGAGTCATGATCGGAAGCGTAAAAATAACCACCTTCAAAGCAGACAAAGTCTTTGATCTCAGGTCTTCGTTCGCCTCATTAAAGGTCTTTTTTTCGTGTTCTTTTCTGACAAATGATTTGACAACTCTTTGATTTGTGATGTTTTCCTGGATCCTTGTATTTAAATTATCAACTCCCTCCTGCATTCTGTTGAATCTCGGAAATGCAGTTTTGAGTATGATGAGAAGTGCGACAACAAGTAGCGGAAGCACTACAAGGAGAATAACGGCAAGCTTTGGATTCATCAAAAATGCCATGACAAGTCCACCGATAAGCATTCCGGGCGCCCTCAAAAGAAGCCTGAGTCCCATAGCTATCAGGTTTTGAACATTTGTAACATCATTGGTAAGCCTTGTGACAAGTGATCCGGTCGAAAACTCCTCAAGATTAGCAAAAGAAAAGCTTTGGATTTTTTTGAAAAGATCGTTTCTTAGGTCAGCGGCAAAATTAACAGATGCTTTCACCGCAAAATAAGCTCCGAGTATACCGCCAAGCATCATCAGTAATGACGCCCCTATCATAGCCAGTCCGATAAGGAGGACGCACCCTGTTCCCCTTCCCTGTTCCCC
>CAMVCQ010000042.1 GCA_947166015.1 uncultured Lachnospiraceae bacterium | reverse complement strand
TAGATTTCCGCTTTCTCTTTCCATTGTTGTTTCCTCCGTTTGATAAATCATTTAGATGTATTTTTTGTCTATTCGATTTTAGTTGACTGCTTTTACTCGGGGATCCACTCGCGTCTTGCGGAAACATCGCGTTGCACGCCTCGAAAACACCTCGGCTGCGCAACGATGTTCCTCGCGAGTCCCCTCGTACAAAAGCAGTCAACCTAAAATCGATATCAGTTACATAACTATGATTATTTATGTGAATGATTTATAAATGAGTATAACCCCACGAATGGAAAAAGTCAAGCAAAAATTAGCACTCGCCCAAAACGAGTGCTAATAATTATCCGGAAACAGCCGAAATTTCGTTGTTTTTTTGTCGGATTATTTTTGATCGGCAGGTGTCATGCCAATGCCTGACGCTTACGTGCAAGCTCGTCGCTGTCGAGGTACTCGTCGTAGGTTGTCACCTTGTCGATCATTCCGTTTGGTGTAAACTCTATGATCCTGTTTGCGATCGACTGGATAAACTGGTGATCCTGTGATGTGAAAAGTACGACGCCCGGGAATTTGATCAGGCCGTTGTTGAGCGCTGTGATCGATTCCATATCAAGGTGGTTGGTCGGCTCGTCAAGCATAAGGATGTTGCTACCAAGCATCATCATTTTTGAAAGCATAACTCGAACCTTTTCTCCTCCTGAGAGAACCGATACTTTTTTCAGTCCGTCATCGCCCTTGAAGAGCATCCTTCCGAGGAATCCTCTTACATAGGTTGCGTCTTTTTCGGGTGAGAACGGCATCAGCCAGTCAACTATCGTATCGTTTGAATCAAAGTATGCAGTATTATCCTTCGGGAAATATGACTGTGATGTTGTGATCCCCCATTTATAGTCACCGGAATCAGGCTCTATCTCTCCCGAAAGTATTTGGAAAAGTGTCGTTGCAGCTATTCCGTATGATCCAACGAAAGCAATCTTGTCATCGTGGCCTACCGTAAACGAAACATTGTCGAGAACCTTTTCTCCATCGATAGTTTTTGTAAGACCGGATACTGTCAACACTTCATTTCCGATCTCTCTTTCAGGCTTAAAGTCGATATACGGATACTTCCTGCTTGACGGACGAAGTGTATCAAGCTCAATTTTTTCAAGGGCTCTTTTTCTGGATGTTGCCTGCTTAGACTTGGAAGCGTTAGCCGAGAACCTCTGTATGAACTCCTGCAGCTCTTTTATCTTCTCTTCCTTTTTCTTGTTTGCTTCCTTCATCTGTCTGATCATAAGCTGTGATGATTCATACCAGAAATCGTAGTTTCCTGCATATATCTGCATTTTTCCATAATCAAGATCAACCGTGTGCGTGCAGACTTTATTAAGGAAGTATCTGTCATGAGATACAACGATGATAGTGTTGTCAAAGTCTATGAGGAAGTTCTCAAGCCATCTGATAGAATCGAGATCCAAGTGGTTGGTCGGCTCGTCGAGAAGCAAAATGTCCGGATTTCCAAACAATGCCCTTGCAAGGAGCACTTTCACTTTTTCCGTGTCAGCAAGCTCACTCATCACTTTGTCGTGAAGCTCAGTCTCCACTCCGAGTCCACCGAGAAGTGTTGCTGCATCACTCTCAGCCTCCCAGCCGTTCATATTTGCAAAGTCAGCCTCAAGCTCACTCGCTCTGATACCATCCTCATCAGTGAAATCAGGCTTGGCATAGATAGCTTCCTTTTCCTTCATTATATCATATAAGCGCTGGTTTCCGGCTATAACAGTATCAAGCACAACCTGATCATCATATTTGAAGTGGTCCTGTTCGAGAACCGAAAGCCTCTCTCCCGCTCCTATCGAAATATCTCCTGTAGTCGGCTCAAGTTCTCCGGACAAAATCTTCAAAAATGTTGATTTTCCGGCACCGTTCGCTCCTATGATACCATAGCAGTTTCCTTCGGTAAACTTGATGTTCACCTCTTCAAAAAGAGCTTTTTTACCGAATCTCAATGAAATGTTACTTGCCTGAATCATACTTTCCTCCGTTCTTGATGGATAACTGTCAGTTTTATCCGTTCGCACCCGACTCATCTGACAATATATCCAAAAAAATGCACCCATTTTTGCAATTTTTCGAAAAATCCCGAATAACTCTTTTGTTTTTTAATTTTATTTGAATTATAATCGGTTTATTTTTCAATTTTCAATCAATACTTTACCTAAAAATCGACAAAAATGCAAGCTTTTTTGAAAAAAAATAAAAAAATAATAAAATAAAAGTTGTACAATTGTATCATTATGGTGTATAATATGTCTGCACTTAGTGTTTTTATCGTAAGAAGGGATATATGTAAAAAAATGGAAGAAAACCAAAAAACAAAACTAATAACAAAAAAAACTCCCCTGACACGACTTCCTTTGTATGGGATCAATCAGTTGACCCCAAACAGTATTTCGGTATGTGTCTACAGGGAGAATGTATCTTCTTGTTATTTCAATATCTACAAAAACGGTCGCAAAACTCAGGCAATCAAGCTTTTTTCGCTGAAAAACGCCGGGATGAGCGATGTTTTCTGTGCCAGCCTATCCGGAACCGACCTGATTTCGAAGCTCAATGGAGCAAGCTATGATTTTTCGGCTGAAGGCGAGCATTTCATAGACCATTCCGCCAGAGCCATATCCGGAAGAGATTCCTTCGGTAAAAAAGGTAGGCTTCGCGCACGCTTTGATTTTTCCGATTTTGACTGGTCTGACGAAAGAAGAAAGATCATCCCCTATGATGAAATGGTTATGTACGAAGCTCATGTCAGAGGCTTTACCAGGCATTCAAGTTCAGGAGTAGCCCATCCCGGAACTTTTGACGGATTGAAGGAAAAGCTTCCTTATCTGAAAAAGCTGGGGATAAACACATTGTTTTTGCTTCCAATATACGATTTTGACGAAACAGCTATAGAGCCCGGAACTGACGGAAAAGCAAGGCTCAACTATTGGGGTTATTCAAAAAGCGCATATCACTTTGCACCAAAGGCAAGCTACTGTGCGGACCCCTCTTCTCCGAGAACCGAGTTCATGTCACTCATCAAGGAGATTCACCGTCAGGGTATGAACATTATTCTCGATATGTATTTTGAAAACTGTTCAACCTCATATGTTATGACTTGCCTCAGATACTACAGCTTTGACTATCACATCGACGGATTCAGGATCAATCCCGGTGCCGTTGATCTGTCAGAGGTTCGAAAAGATGAGATTTTAAGCCATGTCAGATTTATTTATCACAGCTGGGAGGACAGGCCCGATGACAAGAATTCTCCCATGCTTTTTGAAATGAACGACGGTTTCAAAAACAGTGCCAGAAGATATGTAAAAAGCGACGAGGGTCAGGTTGAAGGTTTTTATTATCAATTCCGAACCCAGAGAAACGGTGTCGCCAGGATCAATTATATAACAGGACACGACGGCTTCACTCTGCGCGATCTCATCTCCTATGATGTCAAGCACAACGAAGCAAACGGCGAACGCGGGCTTGACGGCACAGAATACAACTACAGCTGGAACTGCGGTTTTGAGGGCGTGACTACTCGAAAAGCAGTCTTAAAAATGCGCAAAAAGCAGGAAAAAAATATCCTGATGATGCTTCTTTTGGGACTTCCAATCCCTATGCTTTTGTCGGGAGACGAGTTTGGGAATTCTCAAAAAGGCAACAACAATGCGTATTGCATAGACGGTCCGACCACCTGGCTTAATTGGAATCTGCTTGAGAAAAATAAAGAAACCTTCAGCTTTATAAAAAAGCTTCTCAATTTGAGAAAAAAACTTTCCATATATCACAGAGCTGAAAACTACACAGGCTTTGACCACAAAGGTTATGGAGCTCCTGATATCTCTTCGCATGGGAAAGAGCCCTGGAACAACACATTTCCTTATTATTCAAGAGAGCTTGGGATACTCTTCTATGGCCCCTACCTTGATGAAACTCCGAAAACAAGCTACTATCTTGCTTTTAACATGCACTGGGAGTCACACAATTTCTACCTTCCGGATATCACAAAAAAGCGTGATTGGAGCGTGGTTATAGATACTGCCAGAGATTCTTCTGACGAAACAGGGCTTAGCGACGACAAGACCTCGTACTCGGTTGAGGCCAGATCGGTCGTTTTGCTTAGCTGTCGCGAAGATCCGCCTGCCAAGCCCGCAAAGCAGAGAAGTACAAAACGCACAAAACGCACTACCGAAAAATCAAATAATAATACAGGAAAAACAAATAATAACCCAAAAAAAACAAATTCTTGACAGATTTACCGCAAAATGGTATAATCTCGCTGTGTTGCTTCGATAGCTCAGTTGGTAGAGCACTTCACTCGTAATGAAGGGGTCGTGGGTTCAAGTCCCATTCGAAGCTTGAGCGATAAGGCGCGAGTATGGATACGAAATGCTTCTATCGGATGTTTACATCCGAATAGAAGCATTCGTAGACATGTGAGTCCAACGGTCATCGAAAAATCCGAAGGATTTGAGATGAGCGTTGGCTCGCGCCGCAAGGTGCGAAGATCATCGAATATCCGAAGGATTTGAGATGAGCGTTGACTCGCGCCGTTCGGTAAATTCACATTTTTCTAAAAAAGGAGTTGATGGTTTTGAGTCCAAGTGACGCGATAGACATAGTTGTTCTTATCGTATTGCTTTTGTTGTCTGCATTTTTTTCATCCGCGGAAACAGCTCTGACAACCGTCAGCAAGATCAGGATCAGATCTCTGGTAGAAGACGAAAACAAAAAAGCAAAAAAAGTCTGGAAACTCATAGACAATCCCACCAAAGTTTTGAGTGCTATATTGATATGCAACAATATAGTCAATCTTACTGCGTCTTCTCTTACGACCTCATTTGCGATCAAAATCTGCACACGCCTTGAAATGGACGAAAACACCGCACTCGGTATCGGAATTGCAACCGGTGTGCTTACATTTTTGGTGCTTGTTTTCGGTGAGATCACACCAAAGCATCTTGCAACCAAAAATTCAGAAAAAATGTCGCTTGCATACGCTCCTATCATTTCATTTTTCACGATCATACTCACGCCGGCAATTTTTGTTGTAAATCAGATTTCAAGGCTGATCTTGAAATTATTTGGTGTTGATTGGAACGGAAAAAATGAAACTATCACAGAAGACGAGCTTCGAACATTTGTGGATGTCAGTCACGAGGAAGGCGTCATAGAAACCGAAGAACACCAGATGATAACAAACATCGTTGATTTCGGGGATTCACTTGTAAAAGACGTTATGATACCGCGTATGGACATAGTTATGGTCGAATCCCGTATTTCCTACGATGATCTTCTGAAAGAGTTCACCGAGAGGAAGTATGCTCGTATGCCTATATACGACGACTCTATCGACAACATAATCGGAATCATAAATCTCAAGGACTTTGTATTTGAAGCAAATCGTGAAAACTTTGATATCAGGTCCCTTATTCGTGAGGCGCATTTCACCTATGAGTACAAAAATGTCTCCGAGCTTTTCCTCGATATGCAAAAAAGCTCGGTTCCTATGACTATCGTTCTCGACGAATACGGTGCGCTTGCGGGACTTATCACTATCGAGGATCTTCTCGAGGAGATCGTCGGTGAGCTGAGAGACGAGTATGACGAAGACGAGGAGGACGAAATCCAAAAAATCTCCGACGATACATACATCGTTCTCGGTTCAACATCTCTTGATGATATCAATGACGAATTAGGCCTGAACATCGAATCGGATGATTATGATTCCATAGCAGGACATATCATAAATCTTTTGGAAGACTTCCCTGAGGAAGGTGAAGAGGTTTCGGATGATGACGCTGTCTATCGCGTTATCGATGTTGACAAAAACCGTATCGACAAGCTCGAGATCAAGCTCATCCCGAAAGACGAGGATACATCCGACTCCGGTGATAAATCTGATGAGAAAGACTGATGTTATCTAACCTCATTAACCACAACACAGGCTATATAATATCTATTATTCTTTAATCTCTTCGTCTTTTTCTTTGGAATCCTGTAAGAGTTTTTCATACTTTGACTTCATCCGTGGGTATCTCTGTTATATTGTTGAGATCAAGCGCTTTATTCAGATTTCGTCGTAATTGATTCTTATCATTTAAATACTTCTCCTTTCAAGTTTGATTATTTGATAAAAAATACACAAACCATTATATATATTGTCAAGATTATTCTTTCGACGACGAGATGATACTTCTGCCAAAAAGGCAAGCATCCGAAGGTTTATTTTCCTGTGGAAAGTTCACAGCCGTAACGTGGAAGTCGATGGAGAAGTCATGGAAGCCTACAGAGTCAAGGAGATTACGCCGAAGCAGCTTTACCGTTTCTTCCGCCAGACCACTAAAGATCGCACCTACACGAAGCATATGGAAACTCGCGAATTATCGCTTGTTTCCACACATTTTAGACAACGGAGAAGAATGTCTTCCTTCGGAAGCCAATGTCTTCCTTCGGAAGCCAATGTCTTCCTTCGGAAGCCATGGAGATTTGAAGCATATCTCCTTCCCAGAAACCTCGATAGAAAGAAGTTTCAGAGACTCTTGAAATGCCGAGGGTTCCAAGTAGGTACCCAAGACTTACGAAAATCTCTAATCAAAGAGCGGCAGCTCTCTTACGCTCAGCAAATTCCTTTTCCATCTGCTGCATCAAATCTCTATTCTTCTTAAATGACTCCTGAAGCTGATTCTCATCCACCTTTGACTCGTCTCCGGTCGGAACATAGAGTGTCAGGGGCGTAGGGTCAAATGCATTATCGTTCAATGTATACGCACTCATATCCATCCCTCCTAACTGTAAAACAATCCCACTTCACTACATTTTGACAAGAAACTCAGCGATGCCAAATAAATATCTTTTTTGCTCGATTCTTTATTAAGGTCTTCCACACACTCGTTATACAACCCCTTCGCGGTCTCGTATTCATATTTATCCGTTTTCATTAGATAATGAACTGTTCCCTGATTCGACACTACCGAAATCACCTTTACCGTTGCAAAATGGAGAAAAAATCTAATATCCTCAATCGATAGTGTTTGTGTAGACGGATGATTATGAAGTATGATTACAACGCAATCCGTTGAGTTCATAATCAAATGATTTGATGTCGTATCTGACAGAACGTCCACTCCGTGTTCTTCACCATATGCGATTCCAAAACCATCTGTTGGATCCCCCGCTGCAAGGGAACAAGTGATGGCAACCTCATTACTGTCATTATTCTTTTGCGAAGACAACAAAACTAACCGAGTCAGCTTGTATAGAGCATCATTCACATCATCAGTAAACCCTCTATACTCTATCCGAGGGATTTTATCTATCGCAACATCTGTGATCTCGACTTTTCCATATCGCTCCTTAGTGGACAATCTGAAACCATCTGTTTCCATTCGGTATGAATCGTCCATAATTATGATGTCTCCTTCCCTCTTTCTGTCTGTATTATAACGCAATACTATGGAATTTACAAGACTTTTTACGGACATGGACGACGAGATGATACTTCTGCCAAAAAGGCAAGCATCCGAAGGTTTATTTTCCTGTGGAAAATTCACAGCCGTAACAAGGAGGATCAGAGACTTCGTTCACTCACAGGTATGCATAAAGGTATGCATTTTTCTCCTTTATGACTCATCATTCTTCTTAAAAGCAACATACTTCTGATTCTTACTTTTGGGCTTGTCAGGAATTGTCATCCGTAGTTTCCCTGATTCGACCATCGGTTCAAGGTACCGCTTTCCAAAATGCCTTCGATTTACCAATCCTAAATGATCCATGATTTCTTGCCGACTTCTGGGCGTAGCGCAGAAGTCAAGTATTCCATTTTCAACATGGGTGGCATCATGGGTGGTGTCATGGGTGGTCGCCACCCATGATGCATCATCTACCCCATAATTCTTATTCCTAATTTCCGCATAAAGCATGAACTCGCCTAAAACGCAATTTTCCTGCGGACCGCAACCTTATGCTTTTGTTTAAGCGAGCTCATATATTCACCAACCGCCTCCACCTCAACAAGGCGGTTTTTTTCATCCTTTGTAATGACTTTTACTGTCAAGTCCACATCGTCATCAACCCTTTGAAGCATTGCTTGCATAAAAGTTGCAAGAAGTATGTTTGAATCCTCCTTCTTTTGCACTGTACCTGAGGCATTATTATCAGAATAAACCTCATTTACAGTCACATACAAAGCCTGCGTTAATGACTGTTTAAGCTTCTCTTCTTTTAACATATCAAAGTATATCATCCCTTGGATCACTACAGCTACAAGCATCGCTCCGACCCCCGTTGCGATCATTTTTCCTTTTTTGTTTTTTTCTTTTTTTCGCTCGATCTCACACGCTCTTCTTGCATCCGTAACGGCAGAGATAAGCTCTTCTTTATTTGCCTCTTCAGAATTGATCAGGTAGAGCTTTTTTAGGGCAATACTATATCGTTTGAAAGGCCCGATTTCAGAAAGAACAACATAAGGAGCATCGGTTACAGGATCTATCATGAGTTCTTTTTTGAATTTTTTCACATACAGCCTCATTTCTTCACTCACCGAATCGAGGGTTTTTTCGACTGCAAACTCTGCATCTGAAAGCGCGCAATAAACTATCATCGCAAACATCCACTCATACACTTCAGTGCTGTTTATTTTTTTGTTCTTTTTGATCCCGGCGGACATTTTTTTGTATTTTCTGTATCGAACCTCCTTCAATAACACATCAAGAACTGCTCTGTCAGTGCAATCCGTTTCCTCCATGTATTCAAGCGATCTTGCAACAGTTATTGCGATCATCCCGACATTGTTTATCTCCCTGATCCTGTTCGAAAAATGCCCCGAAGGCGACTCTCCCGACAAAACTTCCTCATAAACGGTCCCTATAAGCGCCTTTAGATTTCCATCCGGCATTGAATCCATACTGTCATAAACAGCCTGACTCAGGCTTTCTCTAAAACCATACGCTTCAACCAGCCTCTCAAGGAAATAGTATAACTCCATCTGATCAATATCTGATCTTGCTGATCTTGTACGAAGAAACCGCATTTTTTCTGTCCTCCTTTATTTCTATCATCACATCGCTGCACATAGTATCAACCAGCCCGCCGGTGGCAGCTCCGACACTCACAGAGTTCTCTTCAAAATACGAAAGTACCTTTTCATTCTCTTTTCTCAAGTTCGGCAGCAATACCCATTTTGCGTCCAGACAAACTGCAGTTTCAGCTAAACTCAAAATGTCATTATCCTTTGCAGCTATCAGCTCTGTTACATCCTTCCCCGGACTTATACTGCTGATCTTCAGCTCGGGACTCTCCTCTACAGTCACTGTTCTGTCTGTCGGAGGAATATATTTGGTCAAATGTCGCATCAACTTAAGCCTGGTGGTTTTATTTCCCCCTATTATCAAAAATGATCTCCCCGAGCTTACTATATCCCCCATTATTTCTATATCTTCTTTTGTACACAGACCGTTTCTGATCAACTCGTCTGCATCAGGCCTGACTATTGGTTTATTTTTCCTGATCAAAAAGCCGGGGCCATCCGGTGCGATCGCATTTGAAATAAGCGTCACAGAGACGACAGGTGTATGCACTGTAACAACAGGATTTGTTGCTCCCAGTCTTTTTGAACAACGGTTACAGACTATGCTTATGAACCTGTCAGTAAACTCCCTTGATGGAACCTCTTTTGCAGGGTATCTTTCACTTCCCTCATCAATCCAAAACGATTTCCCATTATAATAAATCGTGTTTACTCTTTCGTCAGAAATGTATGAAAACAAGCTCCCGTATTCCTGCCTGCTTAAGATATATTCCTCTTTAAAATCGTTCATGATTATCTCCTCCTATCCTTTTCGTCGATGTGAACTTCAGGTTCACATCTGACATCAAAATATTTGTGCTTGCACAAATATATGTGAAAAATCAGCATATCGATGTGATTTTTCACATTCCCTCCTATCCTATTCGTCGATGTGAACTTCAGGTTCACATCTGACATCAAGATCCTATGATTTATTTTACTTTGTATTTTTCTATGTATTTATAAAATAAACCGGAAATACTGACAGAATATCTATCCTCTTTGACATAATACAATTCTTTTATTTTTCTTATATCCTCAGAAGAAAAATAATACTTATATTCGCGACACGCTGTATCATCATTTTCACTGTTTTTTTCTCCGTTATCAAATCTGTTATCTTTTGGATCCGAACGCACTCCCTGCTCAGACGACCTCAACTCATTTATCGGGATAGAACTATGTGATGGCGTCGGTGACATACCGAAAGTCGGTCTTGCAGTCATAACCGGCGTTGCAGTAGGCGAAGGGTTTATCCCTCCCACTACCTTCGACGCCCCTGGAATAAACGGTGGTACGGTAACAAACACATACGGCCTCACCAAAGGTATCTCTGCCCAAGGGTCAACCGTCGCAACCGGCAGATACGTCCTTGCAGGAGACGATGAAACAATCGGCTTTTGAGGATTTGCGGGATATGGATCAGTATAGTTTCTTGCAGGAGTTTGATAAGGTTTATATGGAGCGTACGGACTATCTGTTTTTGCCTGCTTAGTTGATTTTAGCGCAATGATCACCTTTGATCCCTGTTTTTTCAGCTTGTATTTTTTGAGGATATATGCGTCTCCTCCAAGCATAAAAACCTTTTTCCACCCTGCCGGAGCCGCAGAAAACACAGTGCTGTTTTTTCTGTAGTATTGAAGGAATACTTTTACCTTAGACGAAGAACTGCACCTTCCGGGCTTAATGCTTTTTCCAAGTGCCAACCACATTTCCGAAATCCTCAGGCTTCCATCACATACCGTCTGTCCTGTTATGATAGCGACATCTTTTCCACAGGTGGCTTTATTCGCATATACGGAAGCATTATTTAGCTTTAGGTTCCCTCCCGCCTGCGAAACACCGCCCCCTTTGATCCCGGCTCGGTTCGAGTATATCCTCGTTCCGCAAACAAGGCAAGCTCCGCGATTACAAACTCCGCCTCCGATCCCGCCATACGTCGTTGCGCCCTTCACATATCCGTCTGACGAATTGGAGTAAATACTTCCGCCGCTCAAAACAGCACTTCCGGCGTTGTAGACACCACCGCCCCGTCCGTCAAATCCCGCTACATTTGACCTTCCGACAACCTTGTTTGATGATATGCTTCCTCCCTTCATATAAAACACACCGCCTTTTTCAACCTTCACTCCGGTGCCGCTTGAAACGGAAGAATTTGAGCTTATGCTTCCTCCATACATCACAAATACTCCGCCGCTTCTAACACATATCGCTCCGCCCCCGTCGGAAGCCTTGGTTGTGTTTATATTTGAAGTAAGCATGGTTCCATCCCTTATACTTAGCTGTCCGCCTCTGACCTCAACAAGCCTTCCATATAGCTTGTTTTTCAGGTTATTATTATTTCCGCCTCCATCTATTTTTATCCCCCTAAGTGACAGACTACCTCCGTTTACCCTGATCAGAGTCCCGCAAAATGCACTGTTTTTTGCTATCGCTCTTTTTAGTATTCCGCCGCCTGATTTGATTATTTTTTCGCCTTTTGTAACAAGTGTTTCTCTGATGCTTATATTCTTTTTTATCACAATTGTAAGCTTTTTTGTCGATGATAGAGCAGTTTTTAATTCGTTTAGATCAGATACGCTCACGGCCGCTTTTGATATGAATTCTTTACCTGCAAACTCCAAGCATTGACCGACAGATAAAACGATCATAATGAGCACTATAACAGCTTTTTTTCTGTTACGCATACTTCCTCCATTCCAAAGCCTTGCTATAGATAACTGCGGCATTGACAAAGCAATTTATATAAAAAATAATATATCCTCGTTTATATATGACCACATCACAGTACACGAATAATACCACCAAAGTATACGCTTTGTAAATCGTATGAATCCTACAAAAATGTCCCGACAGATTCTTGTATTTTTCACAAAAATCAAAAGAAATATACCATTCATCCGGAATTTCCGTCGTCAGGCGCCCAAATCCCGTCGCAAGACGCCCGTTTTTTTTCACAAAAAAACAGACACTCCGTAGAAATAGAGCATCTGTTTGATCATTATTATTATTTAAATACAAAACTACACTGTTTCTATTTTTATCATACTGGTATTTCCCGACTGACCTATCGTTACACCGCCTGTTATCACGACCTTATCTCCTGTTTCGAGATCAAGTGTTTCTTTTGAGAGATTTTTTGCTGTGTAAAACAGCACCTCTGTAGACGGCATCTGCTCTGTCATAACCGGGATAACCCCCCACGAAAGCGATATCTGTCTCCAACGCTTTTCATCGGTGGTAAGTCCGAGTATATCCATAGGCGGACGAAATCTCGAGATCATCCTTGCCGTCATTCCGGACAGGGTGCAGGCCACTATAGCCTTTGCATCGATATCAAGCGCCATATCACAGGTTCCGTGAGAAACGGCATCCACATCATCATTGATGGTAAACTCTGCCTTTGCAAAACGCTTTGAATAATGAATCCTCTCCTCCGTGCTTGAGGCTATTTTTGCCATCGTCTCGCAGGCTTCAACCGGATAAGCACCGGCAGCAGTCTCCCCGGAGAGCATGATAGCCGATGTCATATCATATACTGCATTTGCAACATCGGAAACCTCAGCCCTTGTCGGCCTCGGGTTTACAGTCATCGATTCAAGCATTTCAGTTGCAGTTATAACCTGTTTTCCAAGCATTCTGCATTTGGATATCAGGTCTTTTTGGATGCCCGGCAAACGGTCGAAATCAAGCTCAACACCCATATCTCCCCTTGCAACAAGTACGCCGTCACATACCTCACATATCTCATCGATGTTGTCAACACCGGACTGATTTTCTATCTTTGCGATGAGCGTCATATCCGTGCTTCCGTTTTCCTCGAGGAAGTTTTTCACATCAAGCATATCCTGCTTTACGGAAACAAACGAGCAAGCCACGATATCCAGATCATGCTCTATAGCAAACAACAAATCCTGCTTGTCCTGCTCGGACAGATATGTCTTTTTTATATGCTTTCCCGGGAAGCTCATACTCTTTCTGTTTGAAAGAACGCCTCCACAGACAACATTACAAACGATATCAGTTCCGTGGATCTCTTTTACTTCGAAATTCATCAGTCCGTCATTCAAAAGTATGGTGTCGCCTTTTTCGAGCTCGCCCGGAAGTCCATCGTAGTTGACAGAAACCTTTTTTTCATCTCCCTCAATCTGCTCTGTCGTAAAGGTAAATGTATCGCCGTCTTTCAACTCGATTTTCCCGTTCAAAAATGTCCCGATCCTGTATTCCGGGCCTTTTGTATCGAGAAGTATCGCTATCGGAAGTCCCAGCCTCTCACGGACATTTTTGATCCTTTTTACTCTTTCGGCATGCTCTTCGTGTGTACCATGCGAGAAGTTTAACCTTGCCACATTCATGCCGGCTTCACAGAGTTTCTCAAGTACCTCCTCCGAGTCACTTGCCGGTCCTATAGTGCAAATAATCTTTGTTTTTCTACGCCACATTGTTTTTCTCCTGTTATTCATTATTTTCCATCGTATGAAACTACAGAGCCGACATCATAGTCTTTCAATTTTTCTCTTCCATTCAGACCCGCAAGTTCGAGCAAAAATATACACTTCACGACCTGCGCTCCAAGCTTTTCAACCAGCGTCGCAGCTGCTTTGATAGTTCCTCCGGTAGCGATCAGGTCATCTACGATCACGCATTTTTGTTCCTTTTCCAAAGCATCCTTGTGTATCTCCAAAGTAGCTGTACCGTACTCAAGTTCATACTCCTGTGAAATAGTCTCACAAGGCAGCTTTCCTTTTTTTCTGACGAGTACAAATGGTTTTCCGAGTGCATACGCAAGCGGGGCTCCAAAAATAAACCCACGAGACTCTGCACCTATAACAACGTCAAACTCTACTCCCTCGAGAAGTTTTTTCATCTCGTCTATCGCAAGTCTAAATCCTTCAGCATCCTGAAGTACTGTAGTAATGTCTCTGAAAATGATTCCCGGCTCCGGAAAATCCGGTATACTCCTTATGTAATCCTCGATTTTTTTCATAATAACCTCCTAGTTTTTATTAAAAAATATACTTTTCAACTAATTCAGTGAGATTAACAATCGCTTTTGATTTAAAATCAACATACGATAGCGGTGCTTCGCCGTCAGCAAGATCAGAGATAGCCCTTATCACGAGGAAGTCTATTCCGTTTGTATAAGCGACCTGAGCCAGTGCTGCGCCCTCCATTTCACAGGCGTACGCACCAAATGTTTCCTCTATAAACACCTTTTTCTCGTGTGATGATATAAACTGATCACCTGATGCGATAGTACCTATATGAAGTTTATAGTCCGTATCCATCGTGTCGTGAACTTTTTTTATCTTTTCTATAATTTCACTATTTGCATCAAAATATACAGACTCAAAATCCGGATTCAATCCCACTTCATATCCGAGTCCTGTCACATCCATATCGTGCTGGCACAGCCTGTCCGCAACAACTATATCGCCCTGATCGAGCTTATTTGATATAGCTCCCGCAACTCCCATGTTTATGATGAGCTCGATCTCTTTTTCCTCGAATTCCGAAGAATTGTTGATCAAAGTGATGAAGTGCTGTACGCAGGTTGCCATCGCAACTTTTCCAATTTTTGAAACAGTCACTATCAGTCGATGGTCGCCGGCAATTCCGACATAGTACTCAAAAGCATTTGAACTCTTTTTCTCAAAGTCTCCCAACTTGATGAGCGGCTCTATCTCCTCAGCCATCGCTCCGATGATAATTATATTTTTCATTCTTTGATGTTTCCTTTCTAAGCATAATCAGACACATAAGGCTTTTGATAAAGCGTCCTGATATGTGCTTCGGTTCTCAAAAAACAATTTTTACCACGCCCTCTATGATACCATAATTCTCAATATGCGTCAACAAAAACGCGAATTCATCGCACACAAAAATGCCCGCAAGCCTCGCACTGTCGCTTAGTATAAGCCATATACAGCACTGCCTGCGGGCATCATAGAACAGATCATTATTTCACATATCTGATCGTATCAACACATTTATGACTATACAGCCTTTTTGGTGCTGGCAAGATCGACATGCTGGATGGTACCTGCACTACCGTCCTCCCTCAAAAATGCCCCCGTCGAGCGGATCACGCCCTGTATCTCGTTCTGAGCATTTTTAATCGAAAACTCAGTAGGAGCGTTTCCTAAGTATATCGCTCCCACGCCTCTGACCCCGAGTCCTACAAGTATGTCATTGCCGTCATTGTCCTTGGACCAGATTTTGAGCTTGTCAAATATCGGATCTGCTTCGTCGATCCATCCGTTCGAGTCGGCGTCGTACACGGATAACTCTGCAAAACCGTCACCTGAGGTCGTTCCGAAAAGCTCACTTCCGTCATTTATCTGACCGTCATCGTTTTTGTCGTAGGCGAGATACCCACAGGCCTGACCGAGTATCGCTATGTTGTCAAGCTCTCCGTCACAGTCGAGATCAAATTCAAACTTCCTGTCGGTAAGCTCGACACTTGGCGCATCAAAATTGATGACAAGCGGATCCGTAAGCTTTACATTTAGGTTCCGCCTTGCCCCCTGTGATTCTGACATAAAGTCGCGTCTAAGCCCAAGCGACAGATCAAAATCTATTTCTCTGCCGTCTTTTGTAGTGACCTTTCCTTCGGTTTTAAACTCAGTGTGCTCTGATTCGGACTGTTCATTGTCCCAAGCTGTTTCTTTCACACTTATTTCAAGTTTTTTTGCCGAATTAAGGTAAGTGGTTGTTGAATCGCCTTCAAAAGCAACCGTTACCACCCTCGAACTGACGCTGCCTCCCTGCATACCGATACGGAAATTTTCCATGAAGCGCTCGAATTCCTCTTTGCGCCTGTGGATAAGAAGTGAGAAAAATTCCTGTAGAGTCATCCTTTTCCCTGACGTCTGATTATCTGAAGCAAACACTCTGACAAACAGTGCATCGCCGACTGCACCCTTCACCTTTTCATTTGCTCCCTCTGACGAAGCTGTGACTGTCACACTTTCCTGTGTTTTTTTCAGTCCTTCATTCGCCATCACTGCCCTGTTTTCGGCCACAGGCCTTCCGTTTTTGTTGTACGAATTGTACAACTCGACAATCTGTGTTGTCTCATCTCTTTGCGTGATCGTTCGGCTCTCCCTAGCTGCAGGCGTGGTAGTTGCACTCAAGACTTCGCCCCAGCTTGAGACAGATGAACGATCCCGCGCCTGTCTGCTATAAGCTCTGCCTGAACTCATAGCGACTTCGCTTGAACCAATCACCATGGCTACACACCTCCATGTATTAAGTTTTGATCACGCGCGACAAATAAAAATAGTCGCAACGAAACTACAGTTACGACTATTATATCGTCATTTTTTTGACATAACATTAGGCATTTCTATCTATATTTAATTGTTTGTCGATTGTTATCAAAAATCAATATCAAGCGTAACATTCCATTCGTACTCGGGTTTTAATTCCGAAAGCCTTTGGTTTATTTTTTCAACAAGGCCTTTTCTGTCAGCTATTTCATAATCAATTATAACATCCATAAATATGGCTTTTTTCTCATCATCAACATAGAAACCGTGAGTCTGAAGCACGCCGTCAAAAGACATCGCAACAGCTGATACTTTTTTTCGAAGCTCTATTATTTCTTCATCAGTTGTATTTACCGCGTATATCCCGACCCCCGCCATCAAAACATTGTGTTTTTGGTAAACTCTGTTAGCTATAGAACGTGCAAGCACATCTATCTGCCTCGCTGTGAGAGTATCGGATATCTCGACATGGACCGATGCCACATACTTATCAGGACCGTAATCATGCAAGATCAGATCGTATGCTCCGAAAACCTCTTCCTCTTCGCATATAGTGGCTTTGATATCCTGCATTATCTGTCTGTCAACCCTTTTTCCGAGGATCTCACTCAGGGTATCTTTCATCATATCAATACCTGATTTTATGATGACTAATGATATGATCACTCCGACATAAGCCTCAAGACTTATCCCGGTTGTGATAAAAACAATAGCACTTGCAAGAACTGATATGGATATAACAGCGTCAAATAATGCATCTGTTCCCGATGCGACAAGTGCTCCTGAGTTTACTTTTTTACCCTGTTTTTTTACATATATTCCGAGAATCAACTTCACTACTACAGCCGCTGAAATAATGATGATAGTAACGGCTGTGTACTCTGCTTTTTCGGGATTTATGATTTTATTTATCGACTCAATGGCAGATGTTATACCGGCATACAAAACCAAAGCTGCTATGATCATCGCACTTAAGTATTCTATCCTTCCGTGACCGAGCGGATGCTTTTTGTCCGGTGCCTTTGACGCAAGCTTGGTCCCAATGATCGTTATGATGGAGGACAGCGCATCACTTAAGTTATTTACCGCATCGAGGATGATAGCTATTGAATTAGACAAAAACCCGATCAATGCTTTAAAAATAACCAAAAAGACATTTGCTATGATGCCTATTATACTGGTTTTGATAATTACCTCTTCTCGCATATTATTCCCCATTCCGAGCACTTCTTCAATAATACAGCCCATGTTTTATTCTATCATAGAGTT
>CAMVCQ010000041.1 GCA_947166015.1 uncultured Lachnospiraceae bacterium | reverse complement strand
TTTCGGAATTAAATCGACCAATCTCGGAAAGCTTGATCGGAGCTTGGGTGTTGTTTTCGTTTCTGGTAAATATGTACAAGGAATTTGTTCCAAGCAAAGCCAGCGTTCCGGCCGACCACACATTTGGTTGTATCTCATTGACATTTGTGTAATTATGCGGAAGCGGCAATACATTTTGATAAATGTTCCTTCCGACATACGGTCCCATCGTTATCTCCAGCGGCAACGAATTGTAAAACTCCATTGCAGTCTGGTTTTCAGAATCAACATTTACCGTAAAGCTCTGTCCCGCATCAGGTATGGTCACAATGATCCTCGGACCTGAATACGACGGTTTCGGAGTCGCCGTAGGGATAGGTGTGGCCGTAGGTGCCACTGTCGGCGTAGGTGTCGGCGTCGCACTCGCGGTAGGAGTAGGTGTTGCTCCTGTCGGCGTAGGTGTAGGTGTCCAGCCCGCAGGCGTGGCCGTTGGTGTCGGCGTTGGTGTCCAGCCCGCAGGGGTGGCCGTTGGCGTAGGTGTAGGTGTCCAGCCCACAGGCGTTGCCGTAGGCGCCGCACTCGCTGTCGGTGTAGGCGTCGGCGTTACTGTCGGCACGGCAGTAGGAGCTTTGGTGGGCAGATCGATATTTTTAACAATTGTGATCGAGACTCCCGCGGTACCAAGTGCCTCCTCAAGCCCTGTCGGGTTTGTTATTTTTCCAAGCATTGTAAACGGATATCCCGTACTGTAATTCGAGTAACACAACTCATATCTGTCAATCCCATAGAGCATCAGATCTCCGCTCTCGAGACTTCCGGGTCTGTACTCATCAGGGTCATAGAGTATCTCGGAGTCCTTGACGGTTTTTGAATGTCCGTCGAGGTCTGTCATTTTGAGCGTTTTGGGAAGTGACTTGTACAGCTGCTTTCCACTTTCATTATCAACTATAGTTATGTCAAATCTTTGAGCAGGAGCCATTGTTGCAGTATCTATCGTGGTTCCCGTCACTGCTCCGTTTACTATCAGATACGCCTTCATCACTCCGGAATCCGGAGTCGGGGATGGCGTAGCCGTCGATGATGAGCTTGGCACTTTGATCTTTACCCAGGTTTTCCTGGTCGTTGTTTTTTTGTTTTTGGTGATCTTCACGGTGACCGTTATTTTGGATGTGCCTTTGCTTTTCGCCGTGATATAACCATTTTTCGTGATCTTGGCAACCTTTGTTTTGGATGATTTAAAGGTCGTTTTGATCGTTCCGGAGGCACTTGTTATCTTGACATTGAGCTGTCTGTGCTTGCCTTTTTTGAGTGTATATGTTTTTTTCGTATAATCCTTGTTGGTGATGATAAGCTTGATCTTTGGTGTACTTGCGCCGCGAAGAGGAGCTGTCGAGATAAGCCCCATGACAAGGCATATCACCATAAAAATCGACAATCTTCTGTATCTGCTTCTCATACACCATTTCCTCCGAAATTACCTTTTTGAAAAGGTATAATTATGTGTTTCATTATATATCGGCATAATCTGCTATTTTGTTCACGCTGTTTTTTCAAACCAGTATACAAGCTCATCTATCGGTACCGGCTTCGAATACTTGAATCCCTGAAGATAGTTGGCGCTCATTTTTTTGCATTTTTCTTCGTCCTCGTCGGTTTCTACTCCCTCGTACAAAACAGAATAATCCATCGCCGAAAACATCCTGGCAAGATATGTGATCATTTTCTCTGATTTTTTGTCCTCACCGCTGGCTATGACCAACGATCTGTCAAATTTGATGATATCGAACGGAAGCTCGAGTATCCTTTCAAAGTTCGAGTAACCTGTCCCGAAATCATCGAGATAAAACCTGATCCCGCTCTCTCTGAGCATATCTATAGTATCTTTGACCTTGTTGAAATCCTGCTCATTCTGGCTTTCCGTGATCTCTATGGCTATTTTTTCATGCGGAATGCCAACATCATCGATGACTTTGTTTATATCAATAATGAAATTCGGGTCGCGAACCTCCTTGACCGCAAAGTTCACCGATATCCTCTGCACATAGTATCCCTCATCAAGCATGTTTTTGATCGCAAGACAGGTTTTGTGCAGTATGATCAGGCTAAGCTTGTGTATAAACCCGTTTTCCTCAGCAAGTGGGATGAACTTGTACGGCATCACCCTTCCGGTCTTGGGAAGTGACAGTCTCATAAGGGCTTCCGCCGTGTCGTATTTCCCTGTGAGGATATTTAGCACCGGTTGAGTAAACACCTCAACTCTCGGATCATCCAGATCCTCTGATCTTGCAATTTCATTTAGTTGTACAAGGATATAATTCATCTCCCGAAATTCATCAAGCTCTTTGTCACTTACAAATCTGACCGAATTATCCGGCATTGTTTTTTCAACGAATTTCAAGAGCCTTATATAGTCGTTGTGCTTTGTGATCTCCTGTCTCGTTTCAAGGCAAACAATCTTGCAATCGTATTCGATCGTAGAATAATATCTGTCGATATCTGCATCTATCTGCAAAAGCACCTTTTCATAATCCGGGTTTTTTTTCGGACTTATCGCAAGCACCAGTCTTCCGTTCGAAAGCTGAAAGATCGTCGTGCCTTTGAAGCACGAGTACGCAAAGCTTCGAATCATATCAACAATGCCTGCGGGATAGCGTTTCCCCGTTGTCTCAAGGTCGCGCATATACAGGCTTACAAAAACTCTTTTTTCGTCTTTATGATTTGAAAGGTACTTGATCAGATCATCGAACGCACCCTCTCCCACGGCTCCAAGCTCCAGATCGTAGGGGTTGGAATGAATGAGGTAAAACAATGTGATCGCCGGAAAAAGAAACGCCGCAACCGTAAAAGACGTCTGTCCGTGAAGCCCCTGCACCGAAAGTATCAAAAATGAAACGCTAAATGTCCCGATTATCCCAAACAAAATCTGCTTGGCAACTCTGTCCCTGTATCTGAACAACAGGAAAAATATCAACCCGACAAATGCCACATATCCCACCGAGAATATATTTATTCCCTCGTTCACAGCTCCTTTTTCGGATATGTGAAATCCAAATCCAAACATAGTTCCCGCGATTTCATACAGGGTTACAACTGCAAGGAGCGAAGCTGAAATAATAATATATTTTTTTGCGGATTTCGAACCGAGTTTGAGTGGCTCAACCGCGTAAACAACATACAAAAACAGATCAAAAAACAGTAGGAAATGATACAGATTTCTGGTTATATATGTAAATATCACATTAACTTCAGTCATTTTGTTCAGAAGAATATGGTACCCCATATCCGAAGCCGCCGCCAGCATAAGAACAAAAATCATCATCTGGAAAGTCCTAAAAGTTTTGCTTCTGACAATGTACGCCACCTGCATCAACACAATAATAACCAGGCACACTCCAAGCACGAGTACATCTCCGACCGGAGTAAAATTGTGATAGTATGTTATTGCATGTGAAACACCGTTCATAGTCATCCCCTCCGTCTTTCCAAGCTGTCTTAATCGAAGTCATGCAATGTGCATAAACAATGTATATTCCCATTATTTTTGACCTCTCTCACAGAGATCACACATCATAAAGCTGTTTTAATTCTTCTGTGTAGTCGCCCTTACTCTCATACACCACAAGTGGTTTTTCAACTATCATTCCGGGGTTACCGTCATACATCCCACATATAAGGACCATGTTTGGTTCGGCGTCCGCCGAAGGATGCACAAGCCTCATCCTTTTGGGCTCAAGCCTATGCTTTTTCATTTCGTAGATAATCTCGGCAAGCCTGAAAGGCCTGTGAACCATATAAAACTTTTTTCCGGGTCTGATCAAAGACTCCGCTGCCTCAAGCACATCCTCAAGATCACAGTATATCTCGTGCCTGGCTATAGCCTTGTGATCGGCGGGATTAACAAGTCCTCCGCCCTTCGCAAGATATGGAGGATTGCATGTGATCACATCCGCGCACCTTGTCCCGAGTAAGGCTTTGTGATCTTTTATGTCACCGCAGATTATATTTACTCTGCCCGATAGCCTGTTGTACTCAACACTTCTTTTGGCAAGATCTGCCACTTCCTCCTGAATCTCTATCCCGGTAAAGCTTTTCCCTTTTGTTCTCGCAGACATAAGTATCGGTACGACTCCGTTACCCGTACACAGATCTATACAGTCCTCGTTTTCTCTCACCTCTGCAAAAGCACTCAAAAGGACCGCATCCATACCGAAGCAGAACCAGTCCGGTCTCTGTATGATCTTCAGATCATCTCTTTGAAGGTCATCGAGTCTTTCTCCCGGCCTCAACACATCAGTCATCGAGTTTTGATCTTCCTTCTTTTTTGTCCATTTCCTCGAGCTTTTTGATCTCTTTTTCGTGTTTATCGTTGATACGCTCTGCCGGACCTTTTTTCTTGAATCTGATATCCGCAACATCGTACTCGCGAACTTCCTTGTCATCATCTCCGATATCTACGACCACGCGAACTTTTTGCTTAAGCACACCCACACTTATGACCTCTCCGCGAAGTCCCTCCGGAGTATCTACATACGCTCCGACATTCGGAAGGTGTGAATTCAATTCCTCATACGCTTCCTCTTCGTTTTTCAGGCAGCACATCAGCCTACCGCAAACACCGGATATCTTGCTCGGGTTCAGAGACAGACTCTGCTCTTTTGCCATTTTTATGGATACCGGAGCAAACTCAGAGAGATAGCTGTGGCAGCACAGAGCCCTTCCGCAGATACCTATCCCGCCGCAGATTTTGGTCTCGTCTCTCACACCGATCTGCCTGAGCTCTATCCTTGTTCGAAATACACCGGCAAGGTCTTTTACAAGCTCACGGAAATCAACCCTTCCGTCGGCCGTGAAATAAAACAAAAGCTTGTTTCTGTCAAATGTATACTCCGCTGCGATGAGTTTCATCTCAAGTTCATGCTTTCTGATCTTCTCCTTGCATATACCAAAAGCTTCTTTTTCCTTTTCGCGGTTTGAGCTTTCTTTTTCCTCATCCTCTTTGGTCGCGATGCGGATGATCTTTTCTATGTTTTCGGGAAGTTTCTCCTCCTTCATTTCCGTGTTCGGAAGGATGACCGTCCCCATTTCCATACCTTTTGCTGTGTTTACTATCACGTGCTCACCGCGTGACAGTTTGTTGCTGCCTGGGAAATAATAATGCACCTTCCCAGCCTGGCGAAACCTTACTCCAACTACTGTTTTCATCTCAAATAACTTCTCCTAAAAATAATCTCAATCCTTCATCGACATAAACATAAGCTCCAGCGTGATGTCTATATCAACATTTGCCTTGATCCTGGTTTTTGCCTTGTCAAAAGAGCCTATGATGTCCTCTATTTTTTCGTAGCTTCTCCTTCCCGCCTCAAGCGAGATAGCCTGTGACTCTCCCTGGAAGATCAGCTGGTTTAGGTTTTTTGTTGCCTTGAAGATAAGCACATCCCTAAACCACAGCATCATCAGATCAATGTAGTCTCTGAGCTCTTCTTTTTTCGTACCAAGAGAATGCACCAGATCAACCATATCGGCAACCTCGTATCTGTCGACATTTTTCAATATGTCGAGGATTTTGTTTTTTCTCTCGACAAAATCATCCGAAGCATCCGAATACCTGATGGCTTTTCCGATATTTCCCTGAGCAAAAGCTGCGCTTTCTTTGGCGATGTAATCGGGCACCGAGCACTGTGAAACCAAAAATTCCTCTATGGTGACCGAACTCAGAGGATGAAACTCAAGAGTGAGACACCTCGACTGCACGGTTGGAAGCAGCTCAGAGATATTGCTTGTCAAAAGAATGATCACTCCGTACTCAGGCGGCTCCTCGATAGTTTTCAAAAGGGCATTCTGAGTCTCCTCATTCATTCTTTCGGCATCTCTGATGATGTAGATTTTGAACGGGCTCGAGTACGGCTTGATATCCATAGTCGATATGACCTGTTTCCTTATCTCATCAATACCGTAATCAGGCTTGGTGTGTGTAACCCAGATAACATCGGGCTGCGTCCCCGCTTCAATCTGTCTGCAGGAGATACACTCCTTACAGGGCTTTTCGTGACCTCTGTCATCCTGACAGTTAAGAGCAGCGGCAAAGGTTTTTGCAAATGTTTCCTTGCCGACTCCGACATCTCCGTCAAAAATGTACGCATGGAATGGCTGCTTTTTTTTGACAGCCTCCGTGAGGTGCTCTTTTATCTGATCGTGTCCGACGATCTCTGAAAATGCAAACATATACATCCTCCTATGTCACTATATCAAGCAAAAGACCTCTGATCTCATCAACCTTGTCAAGGATCGATATCGCATCCTTTTCATCCTTGATCAGCTCCTCAGCCAGTTCATCAAGTGCCGCATCAACTCGTTTGATCATGCCATACACTCTGTGCCTTCCCCTTCTGTCGAGGAAGTTTTCCCTCGAAAACTTGTGGGAACGGTTTACGACCTCGTTCAAAAATTCTTTGATAAGAGCGCGATAATGCTTCATATCACGGATATCCATTTTTTTGCCGAGCTTTTTTCCCTGCATGGTGATCTCTTTCATCATGCCGTCAAGCCTCTCGGCCAGGCCGTCCTCTTCTATCTTGCTCATCAGAGTGAATCTAAAATCTTCTCCCGATGATTCGGCCTGCTTTGCTTCCGTAGGCTGGCTTACCTGCTGAACCTGATCTATCCTTATCCCTTCCGTCGCGCTCACCTCCCGGAACTGTGAAAATCCAGTTGAAACGCTGATTTGATCAGCGCATTTTTAGCTAATTGTAGTATATCATATTTCGAGGTTTTTAGCAAGCACCATGTCTATTTGTTCAAGCGCTTTGTCCATATCAAGATTGTCTATACTCTCCGTGATCTGTGCTTTTTTCAGATTCTCCGGCGAAAAATCCTCCTCATCCGCAAGATATCTCCTGCAGACCTCGGCAACACAGGGATTTTCTTCTTTTTTTTCGCGGCTTATGGATCTCTCCATTCTGACGATGTCGGGAACCGTTATGTATATAGGCACGACCATATCATCACCATAGTATTCGCGGATCTTGTTGTATCCCTCGAGGGTTGTTATCATTGCATACGGGTTGTCATCATCTCTCATTTCATCATTTTCCGCCGTGAAATAATACCACGGTCCTTTGACAGTGTTGTAGCATCTGACCTCGATCACCCTGCCATCAGCTCTCATTTTATTCATATTCTCTTCATCCGTAAAATAATACTCGTCTCCGTTTTTTTCTCCTTCCCTGATGGGACGCGTTGTATATGTCACAACAGTGCGAAGCTCAGGGTGGCGGGACATCGTTTTCGCAAAAAGGGTGTCTTTGCCGACGGCGCTTTTTCCCATGAATACGAATAGTTTTTTCATTGGTTGACTCCTGTGTTTTTTAAAATATTTCTTTTATACTTCACCTGCAATAATACGTAAATTCATTCTCTTAACATCTAACATCAGATTAAAACTGCTGCTCTAAAACTTTCATAAGTCTTGTGAAATGATCGCGCGTATCAGCAGGGGATGTGAGTAACACTGCGTATCGGTCGCGGATGAGCTCCGGCTCGATGCCGTTTTGTCGCAGTTTGGAGGCGATATCGAAGCCGTCTTTTCCATATCTGCCGGCCGTGAGAATAATCTTTGACGGTTCGACACTGTCTTTTCCGCTCGCGTCTGACAATTCCGGAAATTTTGTGTAAATGTCTGACAGTGCTTGATCGTACTCCGAAAACGCTTTTTTCCCATCTGTCTGCTGCCACTGCATGCAGATATCTATAGAACTCATAAGCACATACGAGGGCGAGCTCGTTGTAAACACATCGTGATAATACGCCACCCTGTCATCCGGTACCCTGTCTGTGTACCTGTGAAGGAGCGCTGTCTGAGTGAGGGACGGCAGCGTTTTGTGAAGTGATTCGATCACAAGGTCAGCCCCCTGTTTTCCGGCGGGCTTCGGCCAATCAAGTGAGGTATTCTCTGTTTTTAACGCAAGTGTCAGGTGTGCTCCATGTGCAGCATCCACTATCAGAGGGATGTCATACCTATGAGTGATCTCAGCTATCGAAGCTATATCGCTAACTACCCCTTCATATGTAGGCGAGGTGATAAACACTGCAGAGGGTTTATCGCCCCCGTCTGACAGCTTCGACAATTGCCTTTCAATTTCTTCCGGTTCGACTTTCCCGGGTATCCCGAACTCATCACGATTTCCGGATACAATATGCCTTTTCAGTCCCAGCAGGTCTACAGCGTGATCGACAGACCTGTGACAGGCATCATCCGTAATGATATCTGAGCATTTTTCACAGCATGCGGCTATAGCTGTGAGATTTCCCGATGTAGAACCGTTCACTAAAAGATAAGTTTTTTTCGTCTCGTAAAACTCAGCCGTTTCGAGCATAAGGTCTTTGATCACACCCTCGGGCTTGAACAGATCATCCATACCCTCGATCTCCGTTATATCAAAGGAATATGGATTGCGCATGGCAAACTCAGGATTTCTTTTGTGTCCGGGCATATGCATCGGAACAGTATTCTTTTCGCTGTATTTGATCAGTTTTTCGTACAATCTCATAATCTCATTTTTAAAAACAAGCTGCCCAGATCATATCCGGACAGCTTATCACAAACACTATTTCACAATCAACTCAAACTACCGGAAAAAAATCAATATCTCCAATAGTTTCTGAAATTGTAGTTATTAAATATGTCGTCAATATCTCCTCTTGAGCATCCCTCAACCATAGCAGCAAAGCTTCCGGTCACAAGACCCATAATAAGTGAAAGTGCTCCGAGTGAAGCTCCTACGATTCCGAGGATGAAAGCTGCCGTTGTCAAACCTGTTCCAAGACCTTTTTTCTTCTCCGAAAGTGCCATAACAAGCGCTGCAACACCGAGTCCGACCGAGATCAGAGATGTGCATCCGCAGCAGCAAACGCAGGAAACGATGCCCATAACAAATGCTGCGATCGTAACACCTGTATTCTGCTGTGGCTGAGCAGGCTGTCCATAAGAAGCATTGTTAAACTGAGCTTCAGGCTGAACATACGGACCCGGCTGCGGCGCCGGTGCCGGCTGAGGCTCTGCCTGTGCTGCATTGTCCTGAGCGCTTGACTGCTCCTGTGTTGCGGCATCATTTTCGATAGGCTGACCGCAACCACGACAAAACTTCGCGGTATCATCGTTTTCTGTTCCACAATTTCTACAAAACATATGATTTCCTCTCTTTATGGTATATAATATGAAAAATCAACAGTTACCTCTTTATTTTATGTTATTTATATAAAAATGTCAAGTTGTATATATGTTTTCGTAAATCCCGGTTGTATGTTTTTACTGCATAGGCTTATTCTCAAAAAAGCAAATGCAATCGCGCATACTCTTCATCCGGACAGATTTACTTAACAGCCTGTTTTTTTCTCCTGAAGAAGAACATACACAGAAGCCCCAGCAAAAATCCTCCGGCTGCACATCCTGTTCCGATGAGCACAACGCTTCCCTGGCTGATGTTCGAAGCGGTTGTATCTGCCTTCACGCCCGATCCCTCATCACCTGTATCATCTATCACTGCTTTTTCTTTTGCACCTTTTTTGTACCACATCCAGATACCATCGACCTCGTCGTTGTAGCTGTACTTTCCATCCACTAAGTTCTGTATTGATGTATTTCCAAACATAGTCAACGGAACAAACCCGTCTCCAGGAACGGTTTTTCCGTTATTTTTCCCGGTATTCGCTATGATCGTATCGGCAAGGATCGGATCTCCGGCTTTTTTGTCAGTAGATGTGTACAGTGCAAGCCACTGATCTCCGGCATCACCGTTTAAGTCTCCCCTGTCGTCACGCCCTGTATCATCCTGACGGTTTCTGTTCCACAGTACCGCGCTATAGGCCATATAGCCCGTAATATCGCTTTGTGTATCCTTGTCAACTATAACAGTAGGGATAGGCAGCTGCTTGCGGTTGTGCATTTTGATCTGCCCTGTGATATACGTGGAGATCGATACAATAAGCGATACAACGGTTGCCACGATCAATAATCCTACAAGAACCGTCTCGACTTTGAGAGCTTTGCTGAAGAATCTTACATCATTTTCATCTCCAAGAAAATCTTTGATTTTATTGGCAATTGAGAACTTATATGTATTGAGCTGATCTTTGGTAATATTCCTGACAAACATTGCAGCTGCGGTTAAAAAGCCAAGAACAAGAAATGTGACACCCGCATTCTTAGCGGTTTTTATTAGGTCATTTCCGGCATCTGCACCATCGGATTTCATAGCCTCCGTAGCACGCGATGTCATGGCAGCTCCATCCTTGAACATCGCACGGTCGACGCCCTCATAAATTGATATTTCAGTCATCTGCCCCATAACTTCTTTTACGCTTTCTGACTTTGTCAGATCTTCTGCGATATTATTTCTCAGATTTCTTCTCATTATCGCGTATTCTGTCAGCTTGTCCAAACTGATATAATCAAGCATCGCTCTTTGCCCCGGTGAGAGTGCAGCGACTATCGGATATAAGCGGGTTATATCTTTTTTGAATGATTCTTTCCTAAGTTTAAACAAATCTACAAGAGTTTTTCCGCTATACGGAATTTCCTTTAAGCTGTTGACTAAAACGGTATCACGCAGTATAGTCGCTTCCTCCATGTATTCTTCATAAGCCTGATCTCCGCCTACGGTTATCATTTTTTCAATATCTTCTTTTGTTATCTCTCTTGCCATTTCCGGTTTTACTATTACACTGTTGATCTCATCCCATCTTTCCAGGATTTTCCTGGCATCCCTGTCGTATTCAGATCTCAGGCGTTTTTCGACCTCTGCTTTTTTTGTACCCGTAACCTGGTCAACACCGTACATCTCCCTGGTGTACTCCTGAGTCAGTGATTTTTTTGTAATTCCCGAAAGACGATCAAGCCAGGTACCTTTTTTCTCTTCAAGAGTCAAAGGAAGTTCGTACAAAACAGTTTTTAACACCTCAGAATTACCCTCTAACATAAGTTTTGCCAAAACCGTTTCGTCACAGGATTCATCGAGGAAAAGCTCACCCATGGTTTTTCCGCTGTCATCTTCTTTTACATAATCAAGCATATTTTTGATCTGGAGTGTCAGAGAATCTTTACATTTGACATTCGCACGATATTCTTTCAGCGCCTCTATCACAGGCTTGACTTTTTCTTTGGCCTCTTTTTTGTTGCTGTTCAACCATTCCTGCAAAGAGGTGTAAGAGTATTTACCGAGCATATTCATGGTTTTCATATCCCGGATCGCTTTGTTTTCATCACCGGTTCTTTTGATCCCCATATAGACCGCCTGGTCTCCAAGGTCATTCCACCAGCTTCCGGCTTCTTGATTCAGATCCTGGTCGATCACTTCATAGCCTGCATCAACAAGCGTTTTTTTCGCTACATCCGCCTTATCATCCACAGCAAGACGAACCTCTCCTACATAGAGAGCATCTGCCTCTGCCGCTTTTGCAACTGTCGGTAAAAAAGCGTGGTCGTTATTTGTCGGCGACATCGTCTGAAGCGGGTTCACACATGCCATCAAAGCGATCAATCCGAAAGCTATTGTTCGTTTTATCATTTTTTTGCTGCTGTACCTCATAGGCCCCTCCTATCCGGTGAGAATACATCCGATTTAATCAAATACAATAAAATAGCTATCTACACTTATATAACCGAAAGAATATATAATCCCGTTGCAAAAAAATAGAATTATTGTCGGGAAAGCTCTATGATATCCCTGACATGCTTAACTCCTATCAGTTTGACATGCTCTAAATCGACATTTGAGCTCCTTTTGACGGCTTCGACATTTGACTCGGGCAGAACAACAGTCCCAAACCCTGACTTCACAGCCTCAGCCACCCTTCTGTCAGCCTGTGACACTGCACGAACCTCTCCGACAAGTCCAACCTCTCCGACAAATACCGTGTCCGCATCATAGGCTCTGCCGGTATGACTCGAGATAAGTGCTGCAACCAAGGCCAGGTCAAGCGCAGGCTCAGAAACTCTCATACCTCCGGCTACATTTACATAAGCATCGCAATCTCCAAGAGGCAGACCGATCCTTTTTTCGAGCACCGCCATCAGAAGATTGACTCTGTTGTGATCGGTACCGACCGCCGTTCTTCTCGGAACCGGAAAGCTTGTTCTGCAAACCAGAGCCTGAACCTCTATCAAAAAACCTCTCGAGCCCTCCATCGCACAAACAACAACTGAGCCGGCTTCATTCTCAAGTCTCCCCTGCATCATATATGCCGACGGATCCGGCACCTCCACAAGTCCGGTGTTTTGCATTTCAAAAACCCCGACCTCATTTGTCGATCCGAATCTGTTTTTTACACCCCGCAGGATGCGATACATAGCTGTTTTGTCACCTTCAATATACAACACGACATCAACCATATGCTCAAGCATCCTCGGTCCTGCTACATTTCCTTCCTTTGTCACATGCCCCACTATAAATACGGTGATATTCCTGTTTTTTGCAAGCTGAAGAAGTGTTCCTGTTATCTCTCTGACCTGGCTGATAGAGCCCGGTGCGGCGTCTACTCCCTCCTCATACACAGTCTGTATGGAATCAACGACCAGCACGGAAGGATTGACTGTTTCAACAGCATTGATGATCTCGCCCATCGCGGTTTCCGAAAAAAGAAGCATCTCTCCGCCAAAATCTCCGAGCCTGTCAGCACGCATTTTTATCTGGCGTTCAGACTCCTCTCCTGATACATAGAGAGTCCTGACACCTTTTGACGAAAGAAGCCTCACTGTCTGCAAAAGCAGAGTTGATTTTCCGATTCCCGGATCTCCGCCAACCAAAACGAGAGAACCCGGAACCAGACCGCCTCCCAGTACCCTGTCGAATTCGGATAATCCTATCGGTATCCTTTCTTCATCGGATGTTTTTACCTCGGATATCGAGAGAGGTTTTTTTATGTCTTTTCCGGCAGCTTTTAATCTCGAATAAGTAACCGCCTTTGTTTTCAGCTTTGCAGCCTGACCGGCAGGCGCTTCCACAAGAGTGTTCCACGCTCTGCAGCCCGGGCACTGCCCCTGCCATTTGGTAACCTCTGTACCACATTCTTTACAAAAAAACAATTGCTTTTCTTTCATAGCGTTGCACCTGTTTTATCTTCTTTTGTTGCAAATACAAGACCGAACGAACCAAGCCCGCAGTTGATCGCCACAGCCGTCGATGATTCCTGAAAGATAACTCTGTCAAATCCTCCTCTTTCATCGATTCTGTCGCGTACCCACTGTATATCCTCGGGACTTAACCCAACATGATTTACCACAAGGAGCTTTCTGTCAATGTTCGCGTAGTCCCTGAGCGCGGATTTGATATACTTTCTCCATGCCCTCTTCTGACTCCCTACATAGAGACTCCGGATATGCATTTTTTTGTTTTTGAGCCTTATGACCGGCCTAAAACCAAATGCCTCGATGATCTTGTATGTGCTTTTTTTGATCCTTCCCACTTCAGCCAGATGCTCCAATGAGCTTACCAGATACTCGGATTTGATCCTTGTTTTGAATTCATCAAGCCTTTTTATTATTTCATCGGGCCCCTCACCAACACTTGCAAGCTCACAGGCTTTCACCACCATAAGCCCCACATAGCCACCGAGAAGACCACTGTCATACACCGTGACATTTTCAAATGTTCCCGCTGCCTCTATCGCGGCAGGATAGCTTGAATGATTGTCAACCGAATCAGTAGATATATGAATAATGTTTCTGGCTTCTTTTAAGTTATCCGCAAAAAATGATTCGAACTGCTTTACATCGACAGGTCTTATAACTGCTCTTTTCTTCAGTGAATAAATATAGTCGATCAATCCATAGGAGTTTACATCTATCAAATCCCTGAAGCATCCGTCCTTCGTTTCTATCATCACGGGGATTATCGGGATATTGTATTTTTTCTTGTACTCTTCAGGCACCGAACTGATGCTGTCAGTCGTGATACCAACAAGCGATCTGACTGTATGCTCATCTCTCCACAGCTTACTTTTGTCCTTGATATCCTCTTTTGCATCGGCGATCGTAACTATATTTCTCGGAAGTTGCTTCAAAAGCTCATCCTCGAGTGCTCTGCCGCTTACCGGCTTGACCACGTACCCGTCAAATCCCTCTCTTGCATATATCGCAGCGTTTTCACCGCCCGCATTTGCAGTCAACGCCACAACCTTTGATTCCCTGCACAGCCCACCGGTCTGTTTTCTGATCGCATGGAAGCACTCAATTCCATCCATTTCAGGCATTTTGTGATCCATAAAAATAACATGGAAAAACGTCTCGAGCGTTTTTTCAAGTGCCTCCTTACCTGATGATGCAGTTGTGACTTTTACCCTTGTTTCCCTCAAAAGCTTTCCTACAACCATAATGTTTGCCGGCGTATCGTCGACGACAAGAACACTGGCCTCCGGTGCCGTGAAGCTCGGCTTGTAATTCATCTGCCTTACCCTGACCTGCTTTTCGTCAAGATCTATCTCACCAAGCAGCTCACTTCCGGATTGTTTCTGAGGTATCTCAATGATAAACGTGGACCCTTTTGTGTAAACGCTGTTGACGGTTATCTTTCCACCCATCAGATCAACGTACTGTTTGACTATCGACAAACCGAGTCCGGTACCCTCTATCATTTTATTTTTTTCTTCATCGATTCGTTTGAACGCATCAAACAGATACGGTATACTCTCTTTTTTGATACCGATACCCGTATCGGAAACCGTAAATATGGTATTGACCGTGTCATCTTCATTTCTGTCACAGTTGATGGAGAGCGTTACAGATCCGCTCTCGGTGTACTTAACCGCGTTGTTTAACACATTGATGAGTATCTGCTCTATCCTCATCTGATCACCGATCATCTCTTTCGGGATATCCGGCGACACATCCACTATCAATTTCAGATCTTTTTCACGCGCACGGACAAAGATCATACGGACTACATCCGCCACCATATCTTTTGTAAAATACGGGGAGTTTACCAGCTCCATCTGACCGGACTGAAATTTTGACATATCGAGGATGTCATTTATCAGGTGCAAAAGCATCTTGCTGGCCGCCTGGATGTTTTCCGCGTCTTCATTTATCTCGTCGGAGGCGTTTTCCCTGAGTATCATCTCGTTCAAGCCGATGATCGTATTGATAGGAGTCCTTATCTCATGACTCATGCTTGAGAAAAATCTGTTCTGTGCTTTGTTCAGCGCATCAATCTCATTTTTCTGATTTCTTGCAGTTTCATTTTCCTTTCTGTAGAGCACTGTCTGAAGTGTGATCATAAGTATCAATATCAAAGACACCAGGAAAAATGAAGCAATGGAATCCTGAAAAGCCGTTTCCTCGGTATGTGGCAGCGTCAGAGCCGGATATGCCAGATACAGATAATAAGTCACGATGACAACCACAGCCTCGCAGCCCAAAAATATAACTCTCGGTTTGCCACGCAGACACAAGCTTATGTACAGCGCATCAAACACATTCCATATAGGAGCACCGCCGTGGATAGCCCCGCTCGAGAAAAAATTCAACGGAAGAAATATAAACACAAGTACAAAAGCAACTATATAGGAAACTACGATAACCTTTCCGGTTTTGAACCCTATCACCGTAAGTGACAAAAACAAAGCAAAAGCAGCCCAGCAAAAAATGATGGACTCAAAATTCTCTCCAATGATAGGACCACTGGCTCCCGCCAATACAAGGCCGAAAAGAGATATCGCAGCAAGGAACATAAAAATCCTTTCTCTGATATCTATTTCGCTATTTCCAAGATAAGCCTTTGCTCTTTGGATATATCTCATAGCTCCCTCCATTCCGGATGTTCTTGTCACCTAAGGATACTTTTTATCGCTCCGGTAATAAAAGCAATTTTTTCTGTCAATGCTTCGTGTTTTACATCCATTTCCTGAGCTTTTTTCTCTTTTGCCAACATCTCAAGCTCAAGCGCTGTCTCATAGATTTCATCCGCTCCGATCATTTTTGAAGTTCCCTTGATAGCGTGAACTTTTATCTCATAGCTTTCCATATCATTGTTTTCGAGCGCTTCGTTCAGTATCTGCACGGATTTTTGAGCATCCTCAACATAATCTCTCAATACATCTTTGTACAGTTCTTCGTCTCCCTGACAGTATTCAAGCGCACTATCGACATCGATGCCGTAACGAATCAGCCTGGCAAATGCCTTGCCCGGGATTTTTTCATTTTTTTCATCTGGTTTTTCATTTTCAGACTGCTCTGTCTGTGTCTCGGGCATTGTATCAGCGTTACTCTTTTCTTCATAGTTTTCAATGTCCTTCGGAATCTCATATGCAATAACCGAAGGCGAAAGGATATCCTTTAAAACTCTTTCAAGTGCGTAGGTCTCTATAGGCTTTCCTACAAAGCCATCAAAGCCCTCCCTCATAAACATTTCCCTCGCTGTACTGATCGTATTTGCAGTAAGCGCTACAACAGGAGTATCGCCATTTCTTCCCGTCAGATCATCCTTGATCCTCCTCATCGCTTCAACTCCATCCATCACAGGCATCATATGATCCATAAAAATGATATCATAGCGGATACGGCGGCATTTTTCTATAGCATCATTTCCGGAATTCGCGGTTTCTGTCTCGATTCCATACCTTGAAAAAATCCCCTTCGCGACAGCCAGATTGAGAGGTTCGTCATCCACAACCAAAACCTTGACACCATAGCAGAACATACGACGTCTGTCCTTGTCCACATCGTGACTTGAGTTGAGCGCGGAAATGATCGGGAAACAATATAACGGCTTTTCAAAAAACCTGACTTTTGAATTAACAGGAAGCTTGTATCCCCTGTCAGCAGTCAGATACACGGGGATTTTTTTCGCAAGGTCTTCGATATAGGGAATGTCCGTTTCATACTCCTTCATTCCGATAAATACGTGCGAAATGCGCGTTGTCTCGATAACTTTTTTTAGGTTTTTCATACTGTCAACACCGTGAAGCGCAACCCCCATGCCCTTCACGACATTTTTTATCATAGAATTGTAGTATTCTCTGACCTCGGGAACCTCGTATTTTCCAAAGGCAAAAAATGCCCCAAGACTTATTTTTTCACGATTCTTAACTTCCATACAGCTCGACGAATCCACAACCTTTTGCGGTATACATACATGAACGGTAGTCCCTTTGCCTACCTCGCTGTCCATCGTTATAAATCCGTTTAATTGAAGAACAAAGCCTTTTACTATATACAGGCCCAGTCCCAAACCGCCATGCTCTCTGGTAGTACTCGAATCCATCTGATAGAATCCATAGAATATTTTCCTTTTTTCATCATCTGAAATCCCGATTCCGGTATCACTTACATCTAAGCAAAGATTTACTCCGTATTTGGTTTTCTGAGAAGTAACGCGAACATAAACACCGCCTTTTTCCGTGTATTTTAAACCATTTATGATAAGGTGGCGGATGATTCTTTTTAATTTATAGACATCAGAATTCATAACTGCCGGGATCGACGAATCAACATCCAATACCAGCTCAAGCTTCGGCGTGATGAAAGGCCTCAGCTCATTTACAACATCACTCAGAAGCGATGAGATCATATAGTTTTCGGGAGTAACCGTGATCATTTCCCTGTCAAGTTCCGTAAAGTTCAGTATATCACTCATCTGATCCGCAACTCTTCGTCCCGCATCCTGCATTGAGATCAGATCCTGTCTGTTGGCTTCATTGGTCTCCCTGTCAAGACACACCTCCGACAACCCGATAACCGCATTGACAGGCGTCCTTATCTCATGCGAAGCATTTGCAAGGAAATCGTCAAGTCTTTTTGTCAGGTCCTGAAGCTCTTCTATTTCATCGGAAGACTGTTTTACGATCTTTTTCCATTTATTGATGATAGCACAAGCGGTCAGTCCGATGATTATTATCATTAAACCGTGAAGGATCGCTCTTGTGGTATTCTCCAAGTTTACTACTCCGTTTTTATGAATATAATCAAAAACAGAGTACCCAACCGTAATGAAATAAGTTAAGATAGCA
>CAMVCQ010000040.1 GCA_947166015.1 uncultured Lachnospiraceae bacterium | reverse complement strand
TGTTTTTCGCGGGAACAGATATATTGATGTGTTTCTTCGTAATGAGTACGGGCGCGACATTTTTGTACTTCGCCGCTATGGTTACATCCACACCTTATTCTACAATGGGTGGAAACAGAGAGCTTTTGCAGATGCTCGCGTATGAGCCCGCAGTGCTTTTGACCTGTGTGGGATTCTACCTCGCCGAAGGAACATTTGATGTCGGTGAGATCGCTTCCTCGGATATAAGCGCGATCACATATCTGCCGGGATTTTTCATAGCTTTTGTATTTATACTAACGATAAAAATGCGCAAATCGCCATTTGACCTGTCTACATCGCACCATATGCATCAGGAGCTTGTCAAAGGACTTACAACTGAGATGGGTGCCAGGAACCTTGCTATATTCCAGGTGACTGAGTGGTATGAAAATGTTTTCCTGATGGGAGTGATCGGGCTCTACATCATAAACTCAACCTGGTGGAGCGCTATTGTTGCTATAGGCGTTGTGCTTGTTACTTACTTTATTGAGATACTTATTGACAACACGAGCGCAAGGGTTAAGTATAACACTATGATTCGTTTGAGCTGGGGTGTTACGGCACTCTCGGCAGGCGTAAATCTGATAATACTTATGATAATCAAATAAACGCTGTTTGAATGGAGGAAAAAAAATGGCAAACATAAAAAGATCACCGTGGCTTTTGCACTATGACGGTTCAAGCTGCAACGGTTGTGATATAGAGGTTTTGGCATGCCTTACTCCGGTTTACGATGCGGAGAGATTCGGGATCATGAATACCGGTGACCCGATGCAGGCGGACATTCTTCTCATAACGGGAGGCATCAACGAGCAAAATAAACCGGTAGTTGAGCAGCTTTATGAGCAGATGCCAAGACCTAAAGTTGTTGTTGCGGTTGGCGTTTGTGCCTGCACAGGCGGAGTTTTTAAGGACTGCTACAATATCCTTGGAGGAGCTGATACCACGATTCCGGTTGATATCTATGTGCCGGGCTGCGCTGCCAGACCGCAGGCTATAATAGACGGTATTGTTCAGGCAGTAGAGCTGTTCCAGAAACGACTTGATGAACACAAATATATGAAAAAGAATGGGATTAAACGCGAGGAAAGCGAGGTGGCAAATTAATGGCTGAGGTTATACATCCCGCGGAGATCATAGATACCATAGAGGTAGGAGAGCTTCTTCCGCGCGTTATGAAAATGAAAAAAGACGGATACAGGCTTTCGCAGGCGTGTGCGGCTTATATTGATGAAAAGTTCCAGCTTAGTTATTCGTTTGCGGATGATACAACATATCAGTTCACAACTCTCAGACTTGTTGTGGACACCGATACGGAAATACCGAGTATCACGGAGGTTGTTCCGCCCGCAGTTTTCTATGAAAATGAAATGAAGGAAATATTCGGCGTAAAGATCAAAATGATAAGTGTTGATTATGACGACCGTTTGTATCGAATAAAGGTCAAAACGCCGTTGGGACCAAATACGGAAGAAGGAGGAAGAAACGATGGCTAAAAAAAGTGTTATTCCTTTCGGACCACAGCATCCGGTTCTTCCGGAGCCTATTCACCTTGACCTCGTTGTTGAGGATGAGAAAATCGTAGAGGCTATCCCTTCGATCGGATTTATTCACAGAGGACTTGAGAGTCTGGTGGACAAAAGAGATTTCAACCAGATGACATATGTAGCTGAGAGAACCTGTGGTATCTGCAGTTTCCAGCATGGAATGGGGTATTGTGAAACAATTGAGCATATTTTTGGAGTAGAGATCCCGGACAGAGCCAAATACCTTCGTACGATCTGGGCCGAGCTTGGAAGGATTCATTCACATCTTTTGTGGCTTGGACTTTTGGCGGATGGATTTGGATTTGAGAACCTGTTTTATCAGGCGTGGAGGATCAGAGAAAAAATTCTTGACCTGCACGAGATGACCTGTGGCGCAAGGCTTATTTTTTCGGTAAATACAGTCGGAGGTGTGATCAAGGATATCACAGATGATCAGTTCAAGGTTATCCTGAGCACTCTTGATGAGGTTGAAGAAGAGTTTAATGTCATCAAAAAGACATTTTTGGAGGATTATTCCGTTCAGTCAAGGCTTGTTGGCGTAGGTGTACTTACCAAGGAGCAGGCGCATGATCTGGGCTGTTGCGGGCCGTTTGGAAGGGCGAGCGGTATATACTCGGATATGAGAAAGCTTGGATATGCGGCTTATCCGGAGATTGATTTCGAGCCGATAGTAAGCCATGAGGGTGATTGCTATGCGCGTTGTAAATGCCGTATCCTCGAGGTGAATCAGTCCATAGACATTCTTCGTCAGGCTATAAGCAAGATCCCTGCGTCGGAGGAGATCAATGTTCCGATCAAAGGAAACCCGGACGGAGAGTATTTCATGAGAGTCGAGCAGCCGCGTGGTGAGGCTGTATACTATGTCAAAGCAAATGGGAAGCCGTTTGTAGAAAGGATGCGAATCCGCACTCCAACCTTTGCAAATCTTCCCGGACTTTGCGAGATGCTTAAAAATACACAGTTGGCTGATGTAGGTCTTTTGATATTGACTATCGATCCTTGTATCAGCTGTACGGAACGTTGATCTGTCGAAGAGAGCATTTTTATATGGTTTTTTGAAACAGATCACAAAGTGTTTTACACAACAAGAAATGATAACAGATTTGATTTGGAGGATTTACAGATATGGGAGTTATGAAATTTGCACCGGAAACTCTTAAAAACCTTTTTAAGAAGCCGGTCACTACCAGCTATCCTTTTGTTCCGTATGAGTATCCGGATGGTTCGAGAGGGCATGTAGAAATCACGATCGATGAGTGTATCGGTTGCGGTATGTGTGTCAGATGCTGTCCCTGCTCGACACTCAGTGTTGACAAGATCAAAGGAACCTGGACTATAGACCGATTTGATTGTATCGCCTGCGGATATTGTGTATACAAATGTCCGAAAAAATGTCTGCATATGGTCAAAGGGTACCAGACCCCTGGACCTGAAAAGGGCAGTGTGACATATACGAAGTCTCCGGAGGTTTTGGAGGCTGAGGCGAAAAAACGTGAAGAAATGGCAGCAAAAGCAGCCGCAGCAAAAGCCGCAAAAGAGGCAGCTGCAAAGGCTGAAGCGGGTAATGGAGAGTAATCAGATATGCGAGAAGTGGACATAACCGTACTTGGATTGGTTCAGGGGATCGGATACAGGCCATTTGTCGCAGAACTTGCAAAACAAATGGAGATTTATGGCACTGTATGTAATGCAGGTGGTGTCGTAAAAATCCAAGCTTATGCAAATGAACAGGCGCTGGATGAGTTCATCCGGCGTCTTTTTGTGTCCTTTCCGAGGGGAGGACGGGTTGATTCGGTGGAGGTTAACGATGTAGCTGTATCGGGGCATTTTTCCGAAAGGTCAGGTTTTGAGATCATAGACAGTGCGTCATCAAAGGATGAACTCAGGTTTTTGCCACCGGATATAGCTACCTGTGCCGACTGTGAAAAAGAGCTTTCAGACCCTGCAAACAGACGATATAGATATCCTTTTATAAGCTGTGTTGCGTGCGGGCCGAGATTTACGATCATGCGAGAGCTTCCCTATGACAGGGAGCGGACATCTATGGAGGCGTTTGAGCTATGTGATGACTGCAGGGCGGATTATATACGATATGGTGATATAAGGCGTCACGCACAGACTATAGCCTGTGAAAAATGCGGTCCCAAGGTGATATCACACCGGGCAGATGGGACGGTGAGCGAGGGTGATGAAGCAATTATAGAAACCGCCCGTATACTTACAAAAGGTGGGATAGCGGCCGTAAAAGGAATCGGCGGATATCATCTGTGCTTTGATGCAACCTGTGATGAAGCAGGCAAAAGACTTCGAAAATTCAAACAACGCGAGAATAAACCATTTGCCGTGATGTTTAGGGATATAGACGAGATCAGGCAGTACGCTTATATAGATGATACGGTGGAAAAGCTGCTTTTGTCGGATGAAAGACCTATTGTTTTATCTGATGCGTCAGGTGAAAAAAGACTTGCAGACTCCGTCTGTGTACACAGTAACAGGATAGGAGCTATGCTTCCCTGCAATCCCATACAGATACTTCTGCTAAAAGAGATATCACCTGTTGTTATGACCAGTGCAAACAGGTCCGGTCAGCCCATGATCACGGATGATGATGAAGCACTGGCACTTTTAAATGAAAAAAATGTAGATATCGTACTGTCCAATAACAGAAGAATACTACATGGATTGGATGATTCCATATATCAGGTTATCAAAGCAAAGATGACAGGGACTGTTAAATCAAGTAATGATTTAACTTATCACACTCATGAAAAGGTTCAGATCATAAGAAGAGCCCGTGGGATCGTGCCTGCACCGGTTGTTATGAAAAGGGAACTGCCGCACGATGTGTTCGCAGCTGGAGGTGATCTGAAGTCTGTTTTTGCACTTGGACGAAAGAATATGGTCTATCTGTCAGGAGTTTTTGGTGATATAGAGGATATGGAGGCTTTTGAGGCCAGGCATCGATCTATCAAAAGCTTTGCAAAAATGCTTGAAATAACGCCAAAGATTTCCGCAACGGATGCGCACCCGGGTTACGCTTCGGTCGGGTGCATAAAAAATGATATGGGAGTGTTTAGTGAGTGTGCCGGACTAAAGCCGGAAGTCAAATCAAACAAGAGAGTTTATCATCATCACGCTCATATAGCCTCTGTGATGGCGGAGCATGGCCTTGACAAAAAAGTACTTGGACTTGCATTTGACGGTACCGGATATGGAGAGGATGGAAAGATATGGGGAAGTGAATTTCTGGTTTGCGAAAAAGACGGATTCGTACGAAGAGGACATTTTTCGGAAGTAAAAACTATTGGTGGAGACTCGCCCAAAGATGCAAAAAAATCACTATATGCCTGGCTTTATGCGGCAGAGAAGGAAGGCTTTTTGGACGGAGCAAAGGTCTCCGGGCTATGGAGACTATTGTACCCGAAATCTGATCTGAAAGAGCCGGAAACGATGAAAAAAGCGTTGGATTTAGATATAAACATTACATATACGACATCTTTTGGCAGGCTGTTTGATGCTGTTGCCGCGGGATTAGGAGTTTGTGATTTCAATTCATATGAGGGCGAGTGCCCGGAAAAGCTGCAGATATTGGCGGAGAACCGCTTGGGTAGAGATTATAAATTGAATCAGAAATTGATTTATCCACCCTTTGGCGGCACCTCTGAGTTTACTAAGCACGAGATGGATTCAATGAATGAGTATATAAAAAAAGATATAGACACCCGGATGTATACCATAGATTCGGTGAAACTTTTTGCCGAGATCGTTGATCTGTTTTTGTCGGGAGGGGACAGGGAAAGCCTGGCGCTTATTTTTCATCAAAAGGCTGTAGCGTTAAGTGTGAAGCTTGCCGATATCATAGCCCGCGAGGAAGGGACAGATACAATTGCTCTGTCCGGAGGGACGTTTCAAAACAGACTGCTTTGCGCGGATGTACTTGCACAATTGGAAAAATTGGGGTATGATGTCTATATCAATGAAAAGGTTCCTGCAAATGACGGCGGAATTGCGCTTGGACAGGCGTATATACTATCTTTTGAAAAAGGAAAAGACAAAAAATGGACATAGAGATGATAAAAGATTACCTCGGCTCGTATGACGGACCTGAGGTGAGGATAATGGAAATCTGCGGAAGTCATACTCACGCTATTGCCGAGTACGGCATCCGATCACTGATATCTGAAAAGATACATCTCATATCCGGCCCCGGTTGTCCGGTGTGTGTGAGCACATCTTCATATATAGATAAGCTTATCGAGCTTGGAAGACTTGGAAAGGTGATCGTGTCATTTGGAGATCTGATAAGGGTTCCGGGAAGTGACAAAAGCTTAAGCGAGGTCAAAGGAGAGGGCGTGAGAGTGGAAATGGTCTACTCCCCGCTTGATATACTTGAGATGGCTGAAAACGAACCTCAAACCGAGTTCGTGTTTGCGGCGGTCGGGTTTGAGACGACTGCACCGGTGTATGCGCTGCTTGTCGAGGAAATACTATCTATGGGGCTCAAAAATGTCAAGCTTTTGACCTCAATCAAAACCATGCCCGAGGTCATAGAGAGTGTACTTGATCAGGGGACTGAGATAGATGGTTTTTTTGCGCCGGGGCATGTATCGGTTGTGACAGGCTACGGTGTGTTTGAAAAAATAGCAAAAAAGCATTCAGTGCCGTTTGGAGTTGCGGGATTTACCGGAGAAAGATTGTTGGTTGCCCTGTATGGGATAATCCAAAATATCGGTCAGGGAGTAGTGAAGAATTATTATCCATCCGTAGTCACCCGTGAGGGAAATGTAAAAGCTGTGGAAAAGATGTACAGATACTTTGATGTTTGTGATGCAACCTGGCGTGGACTTGGCGAGGTCAAGTCGTCGGGACTGATGTTAAAAGACGAGTATGCTTTTTTGGACGCCGGAAGCAGTGGACTCGAAAAAGATATCAAAAAAAATCCTGCCTGCTGCTGTGACAAGGTGCTGACGGGAAAAATTAAACCCAATGACTGTCCACTGTATGGAAAGCTATGCACGCCGACATCGCCACAGGGCGCGTGTATGGTATCCGGAGAGGGAAGCTGTTTTTCGTATTTTTCAAATAATGTAGACTGAAGATAAGCACCGGAAAGGAAGTGTGAAAAAATGTGTGTTGCGTATCCGGGAATGGTTATAGAGATAAAAGAAAAAAATGCCGTAGTTGACTTTGGAGGGAACCGTGTAAACGCAAGGACAGGTCTTGTGCAAACAAAGCCGGGCGACAGGGTTTTGGTTCACGCCGGCTGTGTGATGCAGGTGGTGTCTGAGGAAGAGGCAAAAGAAATAGAAGAGATCATGAAGGAAATGGAACAATGACAGAGAAAAAAATAATCCTATCGCACGGTAGCGGAGGAGCATCGACAGGAGAACTTATAAAAGAAGTCTTCGCCGACGCGTTTAAAAATGAAATCCTTGATGCTATGGAGGATGCCGCTTTGCTTCCGCTCGAGGTTGGTACGGATGCAACCGGAAGACTGGTGATGACCACGGACAGCTTTGTTGTGGATCCGGTGGAATTTCCGGGAGGAGACATTGGAAGGCTTGCCGTGTGCGGTACTGTGAACGATCTTTTGATGAGAGGTGCTAAACCTCTATATATCACCTCGGCATGGATATTGGAAGAGGGCGCAGATGTAGAACAACTGAAAAGGCTTGTAAAGTCTATGGCGGAAACTGCCGGGGAAGCCGGGGTAAATGTTGTATGCGGTGATACAAAAGTGATAAACGGTAACGGTGGAATATACGCAAATACCGCAGGAGTAGGAATTGTATATAAAAAAGACGGAAATGAGTATATCAGTGCATCAGGTGCAAAGCCCGGGGACAGCGTGATAGTATCCGGAACTATAGGAGAGCACCATGCAGCGATCCTGTCAGACAGGATGTCCATAGAGACAGATATATCCAGTGATGTCGCACCGCTTACGGATATGGTAAACAATCTTTCGCAAATAAATGTTCACTGCATGAGAGATGTGACAAGAGGTGGATTGGCCACTATATGCAAAGAGCTTTGTGTCGCTTCGGGCGTGTCAATGGAGCTTGTACAGGAGAGTATCCCGGTCGAAAAAAAAGTAAAAGATTTCGCAGGACTTCTGGGACTCGATCCGTTGTACATGGGAAATGAAGGAAAGCTTGTCTGCACTGTAGCTGAATCTGATGAAGAAAAAGCATTGGAGATCATCAGAGCTTCAAGGTATGGGAAAAATGCAGCAGTCATAGGAAAGGTGACAGAGGATGATCCCGGAAAGCTTGTGATAAAAACACCTATCGGAGGCAAAAGGATCCTTGATGTACTGAGAGGAGAGGGCCTTCCGAGGATTTGTTGAAAAAAGGATGATCAGAGTCGATTGGCTTATCAGTGGTATATGACACCGGAGGATAATTGCCAACCGACTCTTTTTTTGTTATTTTGTCATTTGAAAATGTGAATAGGAATTGATTTGTTTCTGCTCATACATCATCCTTGGTGAAAAAAATATTCCAAGTTATGAAATCCAAGATCATCAACTAAAAAATACAGTATATGTAATCGACAACAAAAAGCCTTGTCGTTTTGGGGTGTTAAAGTATACTCAAAAATAACATGTCGGATCATTTTTGACTGAGGTGGATTTCAAAAAACAAGTCATACTATTTTTTTGATTATGTTTTGCCGGCAAAGGCTGAAAATGCCTTAAATAGCTTGCGAATCCAAGAAGGCGTCATACAAAAATGCAACAAGTATTTGATTAAAATTCGTTTCGGATTTTTGGATAAGCCTCAATAGTTTTCTGAATAATAGACAGATGCTTCTTGAACAGGATCTTGAATTTGAAAAAACATTTTTTTAAACTTCCGAAATGTGAAAAACAAAAAATCAAGTTATTTTTTATGAAAAAATGTAAAAAAATTCAAAAAAATACTTGCAATTCTAATGGAATTGTATTATAGTAGTTGAAGTAGACATAGTTAAAACTGTTTTTTCATAACTATTTATGAAAAGAAAAGGAGAATGAAAATGGAGAAAACAACAGCTACAAAAACAGCTGCTACAACAACAGCAGCAAGCACTACTGCTAAGGCTCCTGCAGCAAAAGCACCTGCAGCTAAAGCACCTGCAGCAAAAGCACCTGCAAAGAAAGCACCTGCTAAGAAAGCAGCAGCAAAAAAACCTGCAGCTAAAAAGCCTGCAACAAAGAAAGCAACTACAAAAAGAGGAAGAAAGCCGGGAAGCAAAAACAAGGTTGTTGAGAGCGTACAGGAGACAATCTTCCAGTTCGGCGGAAATGACTTCGTTGCTGAGCAGCTCGTTGAGCGTGTAAAAGAGCAGTACAAGAACTCAGGTCACCGTGTAGGTAACATCAAATCACTTCGTGTCTATGTAAACCTTGAAGAGCGTCGTGCTTACTATGTTATCAATGACAAGGGTTCAGATCAGGATTTCATCGAGATCTGATAGATTATGAGATTGTAAAAGAGCTTCCGATCCGGAGGCTCTTTTTTTTTGCAAAAGTCCGGGAGGCTGATTAATTTTTAAAAAATATCTTGACATAATAAATAAACTGTGTTATAATTGTACTAAGATAGCTAATACAGCTAAAACACAAAAAGGAGGTGAGGCCTTTGATACAGATCAACTACAGAGACAGTCGTCCTATTTATGAACAGATTGTTGAAGGATTCAGAAAGCAGATAATCGCAGGGGTTATCGAAAAGGATGAAAAACTGCCCTCGGTTCGAGAACTGGCAACGATGCTGACTATCAATCCAAATACGATCAGCAGGGCATACAGAGAGTTGGAGCATGAAGGCTACATATATACTTCAAAAGGCAGAGGTTGCTTTGTGTCCGGAGTGCCTGATCAAAATGAAAAAAGGATCGGGGAGTTGAAAAACGAATTGAAGAAAACAATAGAAGAGTTGAAATTCTTGGGAGTGAGAAAGGAGGATGTCGATGATTACTGGAATTGACCTTGTAAAAGATTTTGACGGTATAAAGGCGCTTAACGGAACAAGCTTCACTGTTGATACAGGAAGTGTTTATGGCCTTGTAGGCCCCAACGGAAGTGGCAAGTCCACTCTGATCAGACATATCATGGGCATTTTTAAGCAGGACTCCGGTGTCTTGGAGATAGATGGTGAGCCTGTGTATGAAAACAAAAAAATAAAAGAGAGGATTGCATATGTGCCTGATGAGATATACTTTGCAAACGGTTCGAATCTGAAAAACATGTCTGAGCTGTATGCCGGAATGTATCCGAAATTTGACGGGGAAAGACTTGATAAGCTTATTGGTCTTTTTCCTGAGCTGGATGAAAAAAAACTGATCAGAAAAATGTCAAAAGGAATGCAAAAACAGGCAACTGTACTTTTGGCTATCAGTACACATGCAGATATACTTGTTTTGGATGAACCTATGGACGGTTTGGATCCTGTGGCAAGACACACTGTTTGGAAGATAATAATGGAAAGTGTTGCTGCCGATGGGACAACAGTGTTTGTGTCATCACACAACTTAAGAGAGCTTGAGGATGTTTGTGATCACATAGGGATCATGGATCACGGCAAGGTAATACTTGAAAAATCGTATGATGAATTGCAGGAGGGATTTGCAAAGGTTACGATCGCTTATCAGGAGGAGGGTGAACTTCCTGAGTTTGGAGAAGGCTTAAAAATCCTACATCATAATTCGACAGGGCGTATGCATACACTTATTCTTGAAGGAGAGAGAGAAGTGCTTGAAGAGAGGATTCGGGAAACGGCGCCGGTATTTACGGAGTTTATGTCATTGTCTCTTGAGGAGATATTTATCAATGAATTGGGAGGTGAAAATAATGCGATCAAAGATATCCTGCTTTAATAAAACACTTTTCAAGATGGATGTAAAAGGAATGATAGCAGCTATTGCGGTTATGAGCATTATAGTTTTGGGAGTGATTATTATCCCTAATTTCTATGTCCTTTCACACACATCACAAAGCGATAAGCTGATGGTAACATCAGATGTTATCAGGTCCATGGTTGATACGCTTGTTAATCCTGTCTTTATAGCAGCGATGTGTATAGTGTTTGCGACAATGATCTTTGCTTATGGTTATAATAAAAGGTCATCATATATGCTTCATTCCATGCCGATAGGAAGGCTCGAACACTTCGGCAGCCATTGTCTTGCGGGATTAGTGACGATCATAAGTATTGAGATCATATGCTATGTGCCGTTATTCATTGTGGCAGGAGGTTACGGATTTCTATATAAATTTGTGTTCCTGGGTATGCTGGAAACCTTTGTTGAAATACTTTATTTTTATGCTCTTGCAGTGTTTTGTGTTGTGGTCTGCGGATATGCATTTTTGTCAGTGGTGACATTTGGCGTACTGAACATGATCTGGTGGTTTATAAACATGGTATTGTCCGTTTTTCACTATGTTTTGTTGTATGATCCGATCGTTATAAATTACGGAAGCGGAGCCGGTTTTGCTTTCTTTGAGGGGACTGATTTTTTGTTCCCAGCGAAGTTTTTTGCCGAGGTCAGTAATACGCTGAGTATAGCTTTCGATGCTCAAACGGTAGACGGAGCGGGAAAGTTTATGCATGTGCTGTGGATGATCTTTCCTGCAGTGTTTTTGTATGTTGTTTCAGCAATCCTATATAAGCGGAAAAAGCTTGAGAAGGTCGATGAAATGGTTGCATTCGACTGGTGCAAGGTTGTGTTTAGAGTGCTGTTTACTGTTTGTATGTCCGGATTGGCATCGTGCGGAGCATTTTTGATCACCGGAAGTTTTGGCTCGATAGCTGATGACAGAACAGGATGTATAACTATAATAATTGTTTTGATCTGTGTCGGCGGAGCTCTCGGATTTATGATAAGCGAGATGCTTTTGCAAAAAACAGTTCACATTTTCAGAAGCAGAAAAATAGCTTGGATACAGGGCACAGCTTCTCTCGGTGCGGTGCTTGTGTATGTGGTGATCCTGGCAACCGGAACAATAGGTCCCCAAAAGCTTCCTGATCCTGACAGGGTCGAATGTATAAGTATAGATTGTTATTCTATGCAGGGAGGAAATGAGAGCTATATTCTTGATGCCGCAGTCGAACCTGAGGCTGTAAAAGCTTTGGCAGAAAAACAAAAAGAATTGATCAACGACAAGGATTTGATCGAATCCGCAAAAAACAATAGAGAAATTGCGAGTGATTCAATTGAGGGTCAGGTTCATATGAGATTGATCACTGAGTCGAGAAACTATGATCTTTTGTATACACTCGAAAAAAACAACAAAAACAAGGTGTTTGATTCATTTTTACCATATATACAGGATGGAAAAACCATGAAAGATGTGACATTCGGAAACGAGGCGGACAAAATGACGCCGACCTCTGTAGAGTTTTCGCATTTTTCGGAGTCTGTCAAATGGAATAATAAAGCATTTTCTGTATATATCGCACCCGGAAACGATGTGATGAATGAGGAAGTTGATTCATCGGATACTAAAACAGATGTCGCCTCTGCTATGAGCGGAGAAAAAGAGCAGTGGAAAGATGTGTCTGCGCTTCCACAGGGTGATCAAACATCAGATGGTGTGATAATCCTGAAAAACATAAATCTGAGAGAATTGTATTCGGCTATTCTTTCTGATATGAAAGCAGGAAAGGTACTTCCGTATGCCAAGGATAATGCAGTCGTGTTTGGAGATGAACGAAACAGGGAGGTTATATGTCAGATAGATGTATCCGTGGTGATGGAAAACATAAATTTTGAAGAGATCAATCCATATAAAATCAAAGGCGAAGATATAACACAAAAAATCTGTATTACAAAGGATTCCGTAAATGCTATCCGTGTCCTGAAAAACGCAGGAGCGTTTGCCTGATGATTGTCAATAGCATTTTTTTGCGAAATTCCAGGAGTCTTTGCACATTTTTTCAAGATCATACTCGGCCTTCCAACCAAGCTCAGCGGTAGCCTTGGAAGAGTCTGCGTAGCAGGTTGAAATGTCTCCGGCACGCCTTGGCTTGATCTCGTAGGGGATGTGAACGTCATTTGCTTTTTCAAATGCTTTTATCACATCAAGGACAGAGTATCCTATCCCCGTTCCGAGATTGTATATGTTTACATCCGAGTCAGACATAAGCTTGTCAAGTGCTTTGACATGGCCTTTTGCCAAGTCGACAACATGGATGTAATCGCGAACTCCGGTTCCGTCAGGCGTGTCGTAGTCATCTCCGAAAACCCCGAGCTTGGGGAGCTGTCCCAAGGCAACCTTCATTACATAAGGAAGGAGGTTGTTTGGGATGCCGTTTGGATTATCCCCGATCAGCCCGCTTTCGTGAGCGCCCAGAGGATTGAAATACCTGAGAAGGATCACAGACCAATCCTCGTCCGAAGTGTGCAGATCTGTAAGTATCTGCTCGATCATGGATTTGGTCCATCCGTATGGGTTGGTGCAAACGCCTTTTTTGCAATCCTCGGTGATAGGTATGATCTCGGGGTCGCCATATACGGTGGCGGAAGAACTGAAAATGATCTTTTTGCAATTATGTTTTTTCATCACTTCACAAAGATTCAAGGTACCTGTTATGTTGTTGTGATAGTATTCGATAGGCTTTTCAACTGATTCGCCCACGGCTTTCAGACCGGCGAAATGGATGACGCAATCTATGTCATGTTCGTCAAAAATAGATTCTATAGAAGATATATTCAAAAGATCCCCTTTATAAAAAGTCAGATCCCTGCCGGTTATTTTTTTTATACTGTCGCAAACCTCGGGCTTTGAATTGCAGAGGTTATCGAGTATGATCACCTCGTGTCCTTCGTTTATAAGTTCAACACAGGTGTGAGAACCAATGAAGCCGGTTCCGCCTGTTACCAAAATTCTCAAGCTGTTCATTTTTATATCCTCGTACTGAAAAGTAGTAGTGTTTAGAGACCCTCTCCAAGGTCGTTATCATTTTTTGAGTTTGAATAATATAACGAGATTATATCAGCAAATGCCCGATTTTGCAAGCTTTTTGAGGAGGACACAAAAAGTTCACAATTTTTTGTTAGCACTCGACTTGACAGAGTGCTAACAAAGTGTTATAATTGACAATGTCAAAAGGAGAAAGGATCCGCTAACAGGCAGTAGTTAACCGGATTAACGGATCTCACCCGTACCGAGAGAAGGATCGGACGGACAATGAGAAAGAAGGAATGACTTATGTTGATGCCAAGTGTTTTTGGAAGTAACTTTATGGATGATGTTTTTGATGACTTCTTCGGAACACCTTTCCCACAGACAGCGCACACCTACAGCCAGGCTTCTATGAAAGCAGATATCATGGAAACCGACAAGGCTTATGTGATCGATATGGATCTGCCGGGTTACAACAAAAAAGATGTTCAGGCTGAGCTTAAGGATGGTTATATGACTGTGACAGCTCACCACGACAATACAAATGAAGAGAAAAACAAAGAAGGTAAAGTCATCCGCAAGGAGAGATTCCAGGGCGTTTGCCGCAGGAGTTTCTATGTTGGTGATCAGGTGACCGAAAAAGATATCAAGGCTAAATTCAAAGACGGTGTACTTACTCTTGAGATACCGAAGATCGAAGCAAAGCCTGAGGTTGAGGAGAAAAAATACATCGCGATCGAGGGTTGATCTGATGATGGATATGGGGATAAGTCATCAAAACAGTTCCCTGAGTACAGGGCGGGAGATTGCAGGCTCCTGCCCTGTTTTCTTTTTTTTTAAAATGTCTTGACAAAAATAAGCTTATTAAATATAATATCACACAAATTGTACTACACAAGTAGAAAAATGTGAGCATATGTTCAATTGTTGCATGAAATATGGCTTTGACGGGTTGTTTTGTATGGTGGCTGCATTTTTTTTGCAAGTGCTCGTCGTGGAGGATTAATATGATCGCTATGATAATTGATGTGTTTTTGGATGTTTGTCTGGATACCGTTAAGCTTTTGCCGTTTTTGTTTGTCACCTATCTTGCGATGGAGTGGTTTGAGCACAAAATGGAGGTGAAATCACAATCAGCGGTTCTGAAAGCCGGAAGGTTCGGGCCGCTTATCGGAGGCGTGGTAGGTATCGCTCCGCAGTGTGGGTTTTCTGCGGCTGCATCGAGCCTTTTTTCCGGTGGGCTTATCACTGCCGGAACACTGATCGCTGTATTTTTGTCGACATCGGATGAGATGCTGCCTATATTCATTTCGGAGCAGGTACCTTTTTTTACGATGTTAAAGATACTTCTTACCAAAGCCTGCATAGGTATCGCGATGGGATTTGTTTTTGATCTTGTATATCACACTATGCTGAAGCGTCCGATGAGATACAAAAATATCATAAATAAGCACACTGTAAACGATATGTGCGAAGAAGAAAAATGTCACTGCGATGACGGCATTTTTAAGTCGGCGATCATACATACGCTTCAGATAACTCTGTTTATTTTTATATTCGGGCTTTTGATAGGCTTTGTGGTAGAAGGCGTCGGAGAGGAGACACTTACTCGGTTTTTCACGAGTATACCCGTTGTAGGTGAGCTCATAGCGGGGCTTGTCGGGCTCATCCCAAACTGTGCAGCGTCGGTTGTTATCACTGAGATGTATATCGAGGGAGTTATAGGTGCGGGGCCATTGATATCAGGGCTCCTTGTCGGTGCCGGTGTTGGGCTTTTGGTGCTGTTTAGGTTAAACAGAAAAAACATGAAACAAAACCTGGCGATCATTTTTTATCTGTACCTGGTAGGAGTTGCAGCGGGCGTGATAATTGATTTGACAGGTTTCAGATTCTGACGAAGGAGTATGCAAAGCACACGGTAGTAGTTCCGGGTGCGCATATGTGTCAAGCTTGACAGAAAACGTATGTGTGTACAGGCACGGGCTTTCCGAATGGAGAATAGTAAAACAATCAGCAATAATGGTTGTGAATGTGAGCGGGCATAAAAAATATGCCCGCTTGCTTGACATTATGAACAGTTTAATATATAATTTTGTTTCAGTGCTATTTTGAGGATGTATAAATATAAGAAGTTCTACAGACAGAGAACATTAAAGCATCATAAACTCGCATAAAATCGGAGGATGAGACAGAAGATGAATTATCATATCGCAGTGATCCCGGGTGACGGTATCGGACCCGAGATCGTAAAAGAAGCAAAAAAAGTGCTTGATAAGGTTGGTTCAGTATACGGACACAGCTTTGAATACGAGGAGCTCTACATGGGTGGATGCTCTATAGATAAGTTCGGAGATCCATTGACAGATGAAACACTTGAAAAGGCAAAAAAAGCCGATGCAGTGCTGCTTGGAGCTGTAGGAGGAAGAGTGGGTGTCGATCCCTGGTATGATCTTCCGCCGGAAAAACGACCGGAGGCGGGCCTTCTCAAGATCAGAAAAGGACTTGGACTTTTTTGTAACCTTCGTCCGGCAATCCTTTTTGAGGAGCTCGAGGGCGCGTGCCCGCTTAAGCCGGAGCGATCAAAGGGCGGATTTGATTATGTCATAGTCAGGGAGCTTACCGGAGGATTGTACTTCGGAGACAGATACACAAAAGAGATAGACGGAGAAACAGCTGCTGTAGATACACTTATCTACAAGGAGTCAGAGATCCGAAGGATCGCAAAAAAAGCGTTTGAGATAGCGCAGAAGAGAAACAAAAATGTCTGCAGCGTTGACAAGGCAAATGTCCTTGATTCTTCAAGGCTTTGGAGAAAGGTTGTTGCAGAGGTTGCAAAAGATTATCCGGATGTAACGCTTTCAGATATGCTTGTAGATGCGTGCGCAATGGAGCTTGTCAGCGATCCGAAGCAGTTTGATGTGGTTGTGACAGAGAACATGTTTGGCGACATTCTTTCAGATGAGGCCTCCATGACAACAGGGTCGCTCGGAATGCTTCCTTCAGCATCGCTTGCCGAGGGGACATTTGGACTGTACGAGCCAAGCCACGGTTCAGCACCTGACATCGCCGGACAGGACAAGGCAAACCCGATCGCGACTATTCTTTCTGTCGCAATGATGCTTCGTTACTCCTTTGATCTCCAGAAGGAAGCTGATGCAGTGGAAAACGCCGTAAAGCAGGTGCTCAAAGACGGTTACCGCACAGGCGACATTTTTAGCGAAGGAACCCAAAAGGTTGGTTGCATCGCCATGGGTGACCTTATTACAGACAGAATCAAGTAAGCAGCGACCTGGTGTTAATAGTTTAATCGAAAGAAAAACTGTCTAATTACAGAGTTCAGTATATTGCTTTTGTACGAGGGACTTGAGCGTCGCCGGATGCAAGTTTATCTTGTTAAGTACACTACCAAGTTTCACGTAGTGAAACTTGCAAGGCACCGCTTGCGGTGACTTTTGCTGCTGTAAACGCGATAAGCGGAAGCGGTCCCGAGTGAAAGCAATATACTGAACTCGAAAGAATACAAGATAAAACATAGGAGGAAACAACATGAACAGTGATTCGGTAAAAAAAGGAATGGCAACAGCGCCCCAAAGGTCGCTGTTTAACGCACTCGGAATGACAAAAGAAGAGCTTGAACGCCCATTGGTCGGTATCGTAAGCTCCTACAACGAGATCGTTCCGGGACATATGAATCTAGACAAGATAGTTGAAGCTGTAAAACAGGGCGTTGCTATGGCAGGCGGAACACCGATAGTATTTCCGGCTATCGCGGTTTGCGACGGTATAGCAATGGGCCATGTCGGCATGAAATACTCGCTCGTAACTCGCGACCTGATCGCGGACTCTACAGAGTGTATGGCAAGGGCACACGCATTTGATGCGCTGGTAATGGTGCCAAACTGTGACAAAAATGTTCCGGGGCTTTTGATGGCTGCTGCAAGAGTAAATGTTCCCACGGTGTTTGTGAGCGGCGGGCCTATGCTTGCAGGACATGTACAGGGCAAACGTACCTCACTTTCCTCAATGTTTGAGGCAGTAGGAGCGCACGCAGCAGGAAAAATGACCGAAGAGCAGGTTGATGATTTTGTTCAGCACGCCTGTCCTACTTGTGGTTCCTGCTCAGGTATGTATACCGCAAACTCTATGAACTGCCTGACGGAGGCGATTGGAATGGGACTACGCGGAAACGGAACGATCCCTGCTGTTTACTCTGACAGGATCAAGCTTGCAAAGCACGCCGGAATGGCCGTGATGGATATGTACAATAAAAATATCCGCCCGAGAGATATCCTTACCGAGAAGGCATTTTTAAATGCTATGACTGTAGATATGGCACTCGGATGCTCAACAAATACAATGCTTCATCTGCCGGCTATCGCGCACGAAGCAGGAGTTGATCTCAATCTCGATATAGCAAATGAGATCAGCGCAAAAACACCGAACCTTTGTCACCTTGCTCCGGCAGGACATACATATATGGAGCAGCTTAACGAAGCCGGCGGTGTGTATGCCGTTATGAACGAGCTTGACAAAAAAGGACTTCTCTATACAGACCTTATCACGGTCACAGGAAAGACAGTAAAAGAGAATATCCAAAATGCTGTAAAT
>CAMVCQ010000039.1 GCA_947166015.1 uncultured Lachnospiraceae bacterium | reverse complement strand
ATCTCCTCAGCCATATCAGTATCACGGATTCGGCTCTCTGCCGCCTGCAGGTTCTCAGCGGTATTGTCGTCCACCTTGATTGTGTATTCAAGACGATTCTGCTGAGCGCCAAGCATTGATCTCTTCTCAGATACCGATGTGATAAGACTATCGATACCGGTCAGCATATCTGAGTTCGTCGATCCCTCTGTTGTAAGTGTAACGCCAGCCCAAGAAACCTTGGAAATTGTAATTGTGATACCCTGCTGCTCGTTAGCACCTACCTGCAGATACTGGCTGGTGTAATCACCATTCAGAAGGTTCTTCTTGTTGAACTGTGTTGTGCTGGATACACGGTTGAACTCAGCTGAAAGCTGATCCAACTCCTGCTGGATCTTGGAGAAGTCTCCTGAAGGTCCATCAAGAACGGCACTGTTAGATGCCTGTACTACCAACTCACGAGCTCTCTGAAGAATCTGATGCTGTACATCGAGTGCTCCCTCTGCTGTCTGGATAGCTGAAATACCATCCTGTGCGTTGTCAGATGCACGTGTAAGACCTCTTACCTGTGATCTCATCTTCTCTGAGATTGAGAGACCTGCTGCATCATCTGCTGCCTTATTGATACGATATCCACTGGCAAGCTTCTCTGTTGCCTTAGCTACATTATTTCCTACAATGCTTAACTGTCTGTTAGCGTTCATCGATGTGATGTTATGCTGTACTACCATAATGATTACCTCTCTTTTCTTTCCCTCACTATCCTTGTGAGTTGAATTGGTTTATTTTGTTGTTATCTTATTATCTTACCGGTATTAGAAGCATTCCCTTGCTCCTTACACCATATATATCGGACAGATTGAAGTTCACTTAACCCCTTTTTTTAAAAAAATGTGTGTTTTCTCATATCATATCCCATGAAAGCACCGTATCTTCGGGGATTTCAGTCTTTGCAATTCTACCGATTACCACATCAATATCTCTCGGAGATATGCCATGTCCGGGTCTTTTGGCCGTAAGATCCTCTCTTTTTATCTCTTCTCCTACCCCTATATCTCTCGTTACCACAAGTGATCTCCTAGCCTCTCTCCTTGATGATTTCTCGCATGGAAATACCGTTCTCTCCTCTGATCCCATCAGCGCCATGATCCGATCTATCTGAGCTATACCCTTTGCAAAGTCATCAGGATCTCCAGCATGATAGTGGTCATTTCCCGTGAGTGTTTTGTCAAGAGTATAATGCTTTTCTATAACCTCTGCGCCCATGAGATATGCCGTAGTCATCACTGTCATTGCATCATCGGGGGAAACATGATCGCTATACCCTATCTTATAATCGGGATATACTCTTTTTAGTGTCTTTATAACTGATAGATTAGCATTCTCTTCCGATGTAGGATATGATAACATACAGTGAAGTAGTGTTATATCCTCACAACCCGACTCTCTCAGAACTCTGACGGCCTCATCGACTTCTGAAAGGTAAGAAGCACCGGTTGAAAGCATAATAGGCTTACCCTTTCTTCCTATATAAGATAAGAAAGGATGATTTGTTATATCCGATGAACTAATCTTGTAAAAATCAACCATATCATACAGATAGTCCGCAGATGCATAGTCAAACGGAGTCGAAGTGAAATCCATCCCCTTCTCTTTAGTATGCTCACAGAGTCTCCTGTACTCATCTTCACCGAAAGCATCAAACTTCTTAAAAAGCTCATATTGGCTTGGTGTCGGCTCTTTCGTCGTATCCCAGTATGCCGGAGAGTTTTTCGAGGTGATGGTCTCCGCCTTGTAAGATTGGAACTTTGCGCAGTCAATGCCTGCCTCTGCCGCCTTATCTATGTAGAGCATTGCAGCTTCAAGCGGAGATACGTTCATCTCACGTGCCGTATCATAAAAGTTAACACCCATCTCAGCAATTATATATGGTCTTTTCATATTCATATACTCCTCACAGATTCTGTATCAGTTTTCTCACATTTTCACGACCGTTTTTCAGATTATGTGATAACAGTTTATCCTGAAACTCCATTCGAGTTTTCTTTGATAACTGCAGATACATCTTCAAATGATGCTCTATCACCTCATCTGACGGACATAATCCTATATAAGAGAAACCATTTTCATTACAAACAAAGCGATGTTTTTCTTCCGTTTCATTCTGCGACATCGCTATTGTGGGGATTCCGAGCAAAGCCAGCTCATATGCGGTTCGTCCCCTGGATGTCACAGCCACATCACATGACGACATCTTTTCAGCCATATTGGGGACGTCATATAACACTTCTATATGTGAACACTCGTTATACTTCATCAACTCGTCAACATTTTTCTTTGATCTTCCCAGTATTACCGTAAACTGATACTCTTTATACTCATCAGACTGTATCATTTTCAGAATTCTGTCTGTATACCCCTGCGGATCAGCCCCTCCGAAAGATACCAGCATCTTTTCCACACTATCACTTATCTGTATTGGGTTGAAGAACATAAAAGGCTTTGCCGGAATGAAATACCTCTCACCCGCACGGATGTTTGATGCGGTCGCTTCATCATATAGGGCATTTATCACAAGATCAGCCAATGCCGCACCATCTCCATCATCCTCAAAGTTGATGATTTTTCCGTCTCCCATGACATCCCGTAGCTTCTTCATATACGAAGCATCCGTGGAAAGCACATCATTTATGATAATCCCATAGTCTTCATCCCTACATCTCTTAATCAGACCATCCTCACCATCAACAGGGATAAGAACATGCTTGGTGCTTCCAAATGCATTCGGCTCAGTTTGGTTTTTATCATATATAATATCTACCTCGCAGAAAAACTCATCCGCAAGCTCGAGTGCCCTATACACATGTCCCATTCCTCTGGTATTATTCCCATTCACGTATATTGCTACTTTTCTTTTTTGGAGGATATAGGTTGCAGTCTGCAAATCAAGATATGTATCAATGTCTACAGCTTCCTCATCTGATAGAGGATACACACCAACCTTTTCTCCAAACCTCGTATCCGAGGTGACTACATTCCTTTTTGCTATGACAAAAGCTCCGGTTTCCATATAGTTGTGAGGCAGGTACTGACGATTTACTCTTTTTTCATATGCAGGAACTATTACACCGTTCTCCTCCTTCCACGAGAGATGTGGTCTGTCAATCACAGAGATCATGGTGTCATAATCTCCATCTATAGCTTCCTTTATCGCCCTATCAAGCGTATCCGCAAGAAGCGTAGGGGATGTGGGCTGCATTGTAACCACATAGTCAGTATCCTCATACCCTGTTAATGCATCAAATACAACTCCGTCCAAGGTCACATCATCACCACATAGCGATGCATCTCTCCATCTGACATTAACCCCCATCTGCTCAGCGATAGACCTGACTTCCGATGAATCCGTTGTAACTACCACGTCTGTGATACAGCCTGAACTTAGTGCGTTTTCTATGGCATAACAGATCAATGGCCTCTGGTTTACAAGTCTTATATTTTTATTAGGTATTCCTTTTGATCCGGCTCTTGCCGGTATCACTGCAAGTATTTTCATATCCTACACTCCATGTTATTACAGATTCTACATTTCACGTGCTTTTTTGATACACTCTCTTATCTTCTCAATTCCGACACGTTGGCTTTTTTCAAAACTTCCCTCCTCATTTACCATCTCATACAGCCTTAATATACCGTAAATCATCGGTTTCTTGCGTTCCTCACTTCTACTGTCGTTACTAACTATTTCTTCTATCCTATCAATTTCCCTGTAGAGTTCATCATAAACAAAATCCATATCAGGTGCATTTTTTTCTGCAAATGTCCCTGGAACTTTGTTTAACACCTCCGAAAACGGCTTCACCGCCTTTCCATACTTATCTATAGCATCTGAAAGGCTCATCACCGTTGCCCCCTGTACCTTTGCTCCGGCTAAAGAAGCATTTATCACATGTTTTATGTCACAGTCCTGAATTGCATTTTCATACCATCTTAAGAAGGTAAACCAGTCATGTCTGGTCTTAACCCTTTCTCCGAGATTATTTTCACAGTAGAAAATATCTTTCTCATCATCGTCATTTCCTCTGTTGTCATCCACATGAGAATTCCCATCGGCTCCATAACACATATCCTGACCAACCATGATCACGGTTTGTATTTTCATTTCATCACAAATTGCAAAGAGAGCCGTCATCTGATTTCCACCATATCGATACTGCGACTGAGGCACTCCGAATTTCTTATAAAACGACTGCATAAATCCCTCATCATATCCGAATATCTTCATCCCATGATGCCAGCGCATAAGCTTATATGAAGTGTTTATCTTTGCTATTAGAGGGATATCTTTCATCCTGTCGTCACTGTAATAACTCATGAGGCGGTCCGCCTCTACACTCATATAGAGGTCGGGTACGATATCATTTTTAAGCAAAAACGGACAAGCCGAGTCCGCCGCAAACACATACACTTTATCCCTTTTGCTTTTGATCACATCAATCTCATCTGCAAGTGAAGGTCCGGCACCAACCAAAAGTATAGGTATATCCTTTGGCATTACTCCACTAAGTCTCGGAACCACAGTACCTTCTTCGAGATATCTGATATTGTGTATCTGATTGAATGGAGAAATATGAAGCTCGCATTTTAATGTCGCTATGATTCCATCCATCCAACCTATTCCATCCGCTGCTATGTGACGAACAAACGTCTCTCTACTTTCAGGGAACGCATCAGCCATCCTGGGTGTCAGATATATCTGATAATCCTTGTAATTCTCATAAGTTATCATCTCTTCCATCACAGCGAGAAAGAGATCTTCATTTACCCCCTCAACTATCACTCGAACTCTATCCGAAAAAAAATCAGTGAGATCCACCACATCAAGCATTTTCAAAAATAGCTCACTCGATGGCTCATATATGAGAACTCTCATATCATGAGGCGCATGACTTATTATCTCTCTTGCAAACGCCCCATTCCCAAGGCCAAATATCATTAGATACGCCCCATGGATATCCTCCTGCCCGGCAAACCATACCATCGCCTCATGTCCTGGATCATATGCGCTGTTTAGGCGGACACTCCTCCCATCTGCCATAGATATGCATATCGATTTATCATCACTGACTATACTGTCTGAGACGTCAATGCTCTGTATTCTCTGATCTCTCGCATCGGAAGAAGATATCCCTTTGATCCTCTCTAAAAGCTCGGGAAAATAGCGTCTCATCGCAGATTCATTTTTCTGTCTGTATCCCATATATCCTAAGCTTCCTCCTCCAAAACCGCTTTCACCGGCAGATACATCTCATAGTGAAGAACATCTGCAGCCTGAACATAATCAGCCCTATCAATCGCATCCATCACAGACACTATCGGATTCTCTTCAGCAAAAATAGCCAAACTGTCCGCCACGACCTGTTCCAGGTATGACAAACCATCCTGTATATGCTCCTGGTAGAGCATAACAGCCATCTTTTCAAACCTTTCAGCTATCTCATATACATCCATAATTATCTCCTCAAGCACCCATCTTTACATCAAACTGCGGAAAAACGGTCTTTATGATTGTCTCGACCTGATTCTCAAAAGAAAACCTCTCAACGGCTCTTCGTCCCGCTGCCGCAATTCTTACTCTCTCATCCTCATGCTCCAGATAGTATATTGCCTTACTTATAGCGTCAGAGACCGAATCATACAGCACTACTTCTTCTCCATCTATAAAGTTCTCAGCGATTTCAGGTTGCCAGTTACTAAGTAAAAATCCTCCCGATCCCAGTATCTCCATTACTCTCAGAGGAATTCCTGATGTCAGATCCTTGAGAGTGATGTTTAGATTTATCTTTGAATTATGATATACATACGGAGCCTCGTCATAAGCAGAAACCACACCTTTGTTTATAACATCCGGCAGCATTTCTTCTCCGAAGGGTGTATAAAGCGATGTCTTATATCTCTTTGACAGCACCCTTAATATCTTTATCCTTTCCTGTCTGGTTATCTCTTTTGCCATACTGTGTTCTATCCAGTGCAGAAAGCGTTTCCTGTCAGTATCCATGATTTCCTTCATGTCTGAGAAAGGATCTTTCCAAGAATCGTTTACAACACTATCCAGGCACTCATGAAGGATATAACTCCCATACAACTCTGACTGAACCTTAAAAAGTCCATCCAGATAACCTCTCTCATATTCAGGCATCCTGTTCAAAAGCGGCATTGCCTGATTGCCATACATTATTCCCACAAAAGATATATCGGAGGCAAATTGCTCATTTTTTCCCTCGTCGCAAAAAAGCTGATCTATCCGCTCAGTATTTACTGCCAGTGGTAGATGATATACATTTTCATACCCCTTACTGATGAAGTTACTTGCTTCAGCTCTGTCAAAAAAGAATACATGATTTGTTGGAAAACCCAAGGTTTCTTCAGGATGTTGGACTCCAAACGGGCAATCATACACCCATGAAATATAAGGAATCTGAAACTCAGCGCACAGCTTTACCAGTGGCGCCATATAGTTCATCATCATAACTGCATCAACGGATTCATTTTCAAGTATCTTTTTAAACGAACGATAGAAATAATCATCTTGTTCAAAATTGTTGATACGGTATCCATACTCTACAGTCTCTATGCCCATAGCATGAAGGCAATCCTCCAAATCCGTCTGCATATAGGCCGTCCACTCACATATCAGAAACCTCATCGTGCCCTTCTCCAATCCAGATTCTCCAACAGATCACCAATTCCTTCTACGGATTCCATGTAGCAGCCGTCATGGATCCGCCTGTAATCTGATCTGATCCTGTCCAGTCTCTCCTTAGTATCCGTGATAAACTTCATGGTTATGGGAATAAGTCCCGACAACAACCTTGCCTCGTTATCAACTTCACGATTTATGATATGAAATGCATTGATTGCAAGAGTTGCATACATGCTGTTATCGCCGCTACTACGCCATTCAAATCCGGCCAGATTAATGGTTATAACAAGGTCGACCTCATCCCATCCGACATAGTAACTCTGTATCGTATGCCCCTCATCAAGCGGGCAGTCATACACTTCATATTTATCTAAGCTATTCAAGGCTTGAACTGTCTTGTTTCCCGACTCAGAATCAACTACTCTATTATACACTACCGCTATCCCGCGACGGACTGTTGTAAGTCTCTTCCATATCATCTCACCATGTCTTGTCGGTTCCTGCTTTTTATCTTTTCTGTTTTTCATGGCTGCAAGCAACTTCCCGACATTCCACCCCTGGCCTTCACTTTCTATGGCTATAGTCATATCAGGTGTCCATACTATGATATCTGGATTCTCTGATACCGGCCGCGTATACGGTTCTACCCACGGAGTCGCCCAAAGCACGGGCTTATTTTTCTCCCTGAACTCGTTCATCCAAACGCATCCATCACCATACATTCCATCACACATTACCACTCTGTCAATATCATCATCGGGCTCTATGTACTCAATGAATGGTTTTTTTACATACTCATCCTTTATTTCATTATATGATTTCCATAACTCAGGACATGGTTCTGACAGGATGTCACATATATACGGATCCTCACACCATAGTATCCTTACATCCTCACCATACTCTTCCATGCCATTCAGAAAACTCTTTATTTTGTTGAGAGCACGCTCTCCATATTCATATATAACACTACCACCGGGCATGTATAACAGCTTCAGCTGTGATGTACTTCCCGAGTCCGAACTGCCTTTTTCTGCATTTTTCATGCTTGAATAGTCGTCCAAAGGAAGTCCAACCGATATAAACCTCGCCAGTTCACTTTCTACCGACGTTCCCTTTATTTCAGACATTATCCCGGCACATGCCCTTTTCATATCATCAGACTGAACACATATATTATCCGCTATCACCGCACCCGGAGTCTCCAGATAAGTTCTTAAAACATATCTGACACGATCACCTTGTGATGCTTCTCTGTGTTTAAATGTCGGTATCAAAACCAGCCTGTCCGTATATTGATACAGATTTTGCATATAGAAAAACGGGTGTATGGATAATGCTCCGTTATATTCATCATAGGGATGAGTATGAACTATAATATTCGGATGATTTGCTTCAAAATCATAGGAATTATAATCCGTCAACATAATATCATCGAGAAACCCTTCAGTTTCAAGCACAAACGACTCTTTATCGATTTGCTGATATGCATCCTTCATATAATACGGTACTGCTATCACTACTGCTTTCCAACCCGGCGTACCTGATACTGCCTTCCACAGAGAGTAAACAGCAGGTAAATCATCTGAACGGTATAGGATAAACACCACCTGGCGGAGCTCACTAACGCTATTTATCGCATTCTCAATTCTTTTTTCATGATCAGAAAGACCACCACATAGTCTCACTTTCTCACTCGCATCATCACAGGTGTGGATTCCATACAGATACTCACAGTACTCCTCAAAAGGCCTAACAATAGACTCCCCATCTACTGCTCTGTTTTCGATACTCTCTCCCACCTGTATAGCCAGCTCCTGACACTGACCGCACAGGTCATCGATAACAGCACTCTCCGATAGGGCATCCGGTCCCATCATATATGCATGTGCTTCCTTTAGCAGTTTAAGCGACTCGAACAAACTATCTTTTAGGCCCGCTTTGGGAGTTCTCTTCCCGCGTATCGTTTCAACCGCCGAACTGTCATAGTGATAACCCGTTAACTCAAAGCCTGCAACCTGCTTTGCGTCTTTATTCATGTTCTCATATACAGGATATCCGTGAGCACCGTATTGCAGGTGAGGGATCATATAATCCCCATAGGTTCTTCTAAGTATTCCGTCATATCCTGCAGGAACCCTCATGTTACTACATTCAAACTTCACATCAATATAGTGAGCATACAGATGTTTTGACATGTACATATTACGATTTGATGCCAGATAGTATGAAGGAATACCAATCCAATTGCTACTGTTCTCATCATAACGGGCACAAAACTCATCCATTGCTTTCATTAGCTGAACAAACAGGCTTGTTTTAGATGTTTTATCAAACTTTATAGACAATTCTTTTGACAAAGCTTTTAAATCTCTCTCAAACTCCATGTCAAAAGCTTTTTTATTCCTGGTTTTCTCGCGCTGTCTGATTTCTCCCATCTTCTCTATCAGGTGCCAATATTTCTCACTCTCCTCACCCTCGATAGGAATATAATCCTGAACAAAAATATCTATGATCCCCGCAAATGGAAAACCATAGTTATCTCCCCATACTTCATATTTTTCAACCAGAGACTTAGTCGACATTATGTTTTTAACAATATTCTCTGTCTCAGTAAACTCATAATCTCTGATCCAGTATTCTCCGGGAAACTCTCCCGCTTTTTCTGCATTTTCTATCTCTTGATAGTCAGATCTAATCATCCCCAGATCTATATCATCATCCCAGGGAATATATCCTCCATTTCGAATTGCACCAACCAAAGTCCCCCACATGGCAGTACACTCTACCCCATGTTTTTCGCACACTTCGCTAAGGGTGTTATAGACCTTCAGATTCATCGCCCACAAACGTTTCATCATCGATGGAACAAGATATCCGTCACGTACCTCATCTATAAAATATGAATCCTCATATTCTCCAAATTTCATAGTCAATCTCCCAAGTTTTTTTCAGACTCTCACGCCCTATATTATCTCATATTTACGCACCCTTGTCAACGCAAGACAAAAAGAAGACCACTTCCGAAGAAGTGGTCTCCCGTACGAACATCTTTTACTTGGATAATTATCCGAGCAAGGACAGAACGCCCTGATTTGACTGGTTGGCCTGAGCAAGCATTGATGTTGCAGCCTGCTGAAGGATGTTCTCCTTGGAGAATCTCGTCATCTCCTCAGCCATATCAGTATCACGGATTCGGCTCTCTGCTGCCTGCAGGTTCTCAGCGGTATTGTCATCCACCTTGATTGTGTACTCAAGACGGTTCTGCTGAGCACCAAGCATAGATCTCTTCTCAGATACCGATGTAATCATACTATCGATACCAGTCAGCATATCTGAGTTTGCTGAACCATCAGTTGTAAGTGTAACTCCGGCCCAAGAAACTGCAGAAATCGTAATTGTGATACCCTGCTGCTCGTTAGCACCTACCTGCAGATACTGACTGGTGTAATCACCATTCAGAAGGTTCTTCTTGTTGAACTGTGTTGTACTGGATACACGGTTGAACTCAGCTGAAAGCTGATCCAACTCCTGCTGGATCTTGGAGAAGTCTCCTGAAGGTCCATCAAGAACGGCACTGTTAGATGCCTGAACTACCAGCTCACGAGCTCTCTGAAGAATCTGGTGCTGAACATCGAGCGCACCCTCTGCGGTCTGGATAGCTGAGATACCATCCTGTGCGTTGTCAGATGCACGTGTAAGACCACGTACCTGTGAACGCATCTTCTCTGAAATTGAGAGTCCTGCTGCATCATCTGCTGCTTTGTTGATTCTGTAACCTGATGCAAGTTTCTCTGTAGCCTTTGCTACGTTTCCGCCTACGATGCCAAGCTGTCTGTTGGCGTTCATTGATGTGATGTTGTGCTGTACTACCATAATAATACCTCCTTGTATTTACCTGCAAATCCTTTTGCAGGGTGCATTGTTTTTGACACCATATATATCGGTGCCATGTTTTTGTTTCTTAACCCCATTTTAGAATATTTTTTCAAAAAAATCAAGTTTTTTTTCATTCCCTTGTGAAAGCCACGAAAAATCGTGCATTTTTGCTGGTCAATCAATCAACGGAGCGATATCTAATCGTATAATATCTGCTGCAAATAGGTAATCTGCCCGCTCCAAAGCATCAAAAAGCGGATTAACATAATTAACTACTCCCTGAACACCACCGAGGTTTCCGGCCTGTTGCATCAGAGCAGATACTCCATTTTCATTCTCTCCTTTATAAAAGCAATCTGCTATCTGAAGCAGGGACTCCCTTAAACCATCCATTATGGTATTCCTCCTTAACTTGGCTGATGTACCCTTTTAGTTTCTCAATCGCTCGCTCAAATCTCTCCTGTCTTGTTCTTTCTTCACGAGATCTCATCACGATTAGAAGTAAATCAAACACCGGCGGACGGATATAATTCGGATTATAAAAGACTCCATCATGACCGAGTTTGCTTATTTCATCCAACTGTTCCAATTCTGTTTCAAGTCGTTGGATTAATTTATCGTGTTCTTCTTCAGAAATATGAACCTTCGGATTTTTCAGTACACAATACCAGTCATCCTTTATCTCTCGTAATTCGTCAACAACCTGACGAAGAGGCATCTGTTTTGTTCCTCTGATTCGAACACCGCCCTCCGTCGCATTGATATAGGTTCGATTGGATTCGCCAGAAATTGAATCTTCAATCTGACGTTTCATAATGCTCCAATCTTCTTTAGAATACACAACCCCTCCATAATATCCCTCCATCCGATATGCATCATCCTTGACATAATCCAAAACACGTACATCCGAATGACTCTTTCCTTCCGGAGAAAACGCAAGATCCTGCCCGACAAAAATAATCCGTTTTGTTCCCAGTTCCAACGCAATTGACATTACCAGACCGCTCACTGCGTCCATCAATGGAAACCTCGGTTCCTCACTCTCTATTGATTTACGAATAGCATGAGAAAAGACATGTGGCTCCTTACACCAAATGCGAATTCCCCCAACTTGATTTATCACATCAGCTCGAGAATTCGCTGTCACAGCAATTGGCACATCAATCTTGTCAATATCCCCGAACACTTCAATCTTTTTTTCAACGTCAACCGTGGCAAGAATGTGAGGTTTGACCCCCGCATTCTGTAATGTTGTCAACGCCGTATCCATACATATGATACAAGCGTTATTACCGACTCTCCTCAATTCATCTACATTTTTCTTTAGCGACGGACCAGCTCCAACAATGATAACCGGTACATTTGGATTCCACCACTCACGTAAACGACTGAGTAAAACTCCATCTCTCATAAGAATGATATTTCTAAGCTCATTAAGAATAATAAAATCCAGAGCACCATAAATAGATGCTCTGGTTCTCGTTAGTCTATCTATGAACCGATCCATAGTCTGTCGAATATCATCCACATCTGATGCCCATGATGGACGATCATATCCTGGATGTATCAAAAAACAAGCGCTATCAAGCGCTTCATCATTGCATACTCGTGCAATCTGTCTATAATACTCATCTAGAGAATTCGTACATATGACTCGTGGGTTCTCCTTAATTTCAAGATACCGAGATGTCCGTACCATCTGTTCATAAATCTCTCGACTTGGTTCGTATACTATTACTCTCTCTCTTAATCTTCGACTAGCCTCAGCAATTATCTGCAGATCCCCCATCCCAAACAGAACAAGAATACTGATTCCCTCGTTGATATTGTGATCACACCATACAACTGCAGCATACGAATCATCGCTCCGGCTTCCAAGGTGAATCTCCCCACCATCTTGAATAATTGGAATCTCGTGCCCATCCGGCGCCTTCTCCGTTCTACAGTTCATAATTCCTCCATGTGTTACTTTGATTCATTAAAAAAGTAAGACGCTCTTCCGTCAGCCGCCCCCATGTTCTGAGAATAAGAAGAAACTGATTTCTGGTTCAGATTTGCTTTTCGAACTTGTTCCTTTTGTTCAGCAATATATCTTTGAAACCTCTCATAGTTTTTCTTTTCCAATACTTGAATACTGGTGCTATAATTGGTTATAGATTCAATGGATGACTTCATGCGTTCTATCTCATCACTGTACGCACCCAAATTACTTGTTAATTCCAACTGAACCAAGTGATACATACGATCAAATCCGGAATCCAGATCATTGATTTCCTCGATCAATACACCCTTTTCATCCAATAAACGCATAAAAGCGTCCTCATCCAACTCCTTCTCACTCAGAATATCATGTTGCTTCTGTGTAAGATCATAAAGAGAACTCAGAACGCTTTCCTTCCGGCAGAGCGAATCAACCATCATCCCTACGTAAATAGGATTATTTTCCTTACTACCCACTGCCTTAGCCATTATGCCTCCTTAAAACTCATCTGCCCTGTGTATGAGCCAGTCTCATAACTTCCTTCCATGTATCCCGCATTTCGCGGATATACTTCAAAGCTTCATCCAACTCTTCGATGCTTTTGTGCATATTTGCATCCACTAGTTTCCGATAAATATATGCATATACTCGCTCAAAATCTTCCCACACCGGATACTTGCGATCCAATGTAATACGAAACTCCGAAATAATATTCTGAGCTCGCTTGAGATTTTCATGAGCTTTCTGAACATCCTTTTTTTCAATAGCTATCCTGGCAATGTTACAAAACTTGATCGCTCCTTCATAGAGCATCAATGTCAACTCTGCCGGTGAAGCTGTCAAAATTGCGTTACGCTGATAATCACTCATCTTATTCTGGTTCATAGATACCGTCTCCTATTTTTCAAGTAAGAATATCCATCCGTCACCCATAGGCACGGATGGATACTCTCTTATATAATCGATTCACATCAATTATTGCCAAACAGTCCCAATACAGAACTGCTCTGCGACTGCAATTTTTGCATTGCCGTCTCCATGGCGGCAAACTTCTTATAATACGAATCCTCCATATCAGCAAGCTTGTCTTCCCAAGTTTTTATCTGCGTCTTGTAGCTGGACATATCCTTCTCCATCTGCTTATCATTGTAGAAGGTCAACGCACTGCTGTATTCGGACGCCCCCATTTTGTCAAACATTGTTGAACGAAGCTTCTCAAAGATGCCTGTCAACACTTCGATCGCCTCATCCGGGTTTTCAATCAGCGCTTTTTTCAGTTTATCTTCTTTATCTGCATATTCAGAATCATCCGGATCTCCATAGATATGGAGCAATCCGCCCTCTCGATAATTCTTCGATGTCATAATGCCAAAAGATGAAAGTGAGTATGTATTATCACCGACTTTCACAGATGACATTAACGCCTCACGCATACTGGATTGAACTGAACTAAGCGTCTGATCATTTCGAAGAAGTGAATCCTTGATCTTTTTCTCCCATTCTTCGACTTCATCATCCGACATAGCTTTCTTCTGATCGGATGTAAGTGGTTCATAACCTTTAGAGGAATCAGCATTTAGTTTAGTGCTGATTTCTTTCATTAGTTCATTATACTCTGATAACGCTTTCTTTACAGTATCGTATACTGCATCTATGTCATTGTTAACAGAGAAATTGACAACCTCTCCCTCCTTGGTTTCCGACACCAAATTGATGTTCAACCCATTGGCACTCACTGTCGATGACGCACTCGTCAATTCTGCTCCATTTAGGATAACACGAGAGTTCTTGGCACCAATCAACGCCATTCCGCTCTCAAACTTATCACCATCGTTAAAAGCCACACCGTCAACAGTAAGCTTTCCATTCTCATCTGCTTCTACATTCGCCAGTCCCAAAGCCGAAAGCGCTCCTGAGGATGCTGTACGATCTGAGACAGCCGCATACTCTGAAGCCGCTGTCTTGATACTCTCAATCTTGTCCGGATCAGAAATATCAAGCGCAAGCGCAATCTGATTAGCACGTGCTGTAACAAAACCATCGTCTGAAGCCTCATCAGATGTCAATGCCTTAATAGCACTGTCCACTGCCTGTTTTTTCTCATCATCTAAACCGGCATACAACTCACTAAATGAATCTGCACCGGCTGCTGAGGCAATGGACTCTTTGAGTGAGTTTAATTTGCTCGTTTCCTCAGTAGATGCTCCGGTAGCGGTGATTGAAAATGCATTGTCAGCTCCGGTACTCTTGCTACTGATAAAGAATTTTTTCTGAGTGGTATCGTAGTTTGCATTCAGTCCGGCATCCTGCAAGGTTTTGACAAAATCACTAACCTTTGTATCAGCAGTTATTGCCAGTTCCTTTGTACCCTTTGACCCGGTCACGGAGATTTTCTCCCCGATCATTCCTTTCAAACTGTCCAACTCACCAAACTTCTGGCTGGTAGACGTAATATCCGTTTTGGCACTTGTCAGGAATTGTGCTGAAGCGATATCCTTAACTTCCAAAGTATAGTTACCTGTAACGGCTCCGGCATCTGCGGAAACGGTTGCTTTAGAAGTATCAGATACATTGGCTTTTTTTACCTTGTAGGTAGAGGGAAGACGCAACTTTGAAGCATATGTGTTGTAGAAGGTCGTCAGTTTTTTATTCATATCCTTCCACGCGTCCTGCTTCCACTCCAATTTTGTCTTAGCCTGGACGACACGGTTTTTCTTTATGCTCTGAGCGCTCATCATCTGTGCCACTATAGCCTCAGTATCCATACCGGTTACCAGACCGCTAAGTCTCATTGGCATACGCTCACCCCCTTATCGCTTCTCGTCGACGAGGATTCCGGCCATCTCCCACATCTTCTGGAGCATGTCAAGTGACTTCTCCGGCGGAATTTCGCGGATAACCTTGTCAGTGTCCTTGTCAATAACCTTGATTGACACGCGGTTTGTCTCCTTGTGATAGGAGTACTCACAACGTGTTCTCTCCATCGTTCTGTTGGCTCTGTTTGTAGCCTCCTTGATCGATGCCTCGGACGCGATTCTCTCACGTTCCTCTTTGGCTCTGTCCTCCTGACTCTGTCCCTGTCCTCCTTCACCTGCGTTTTCTTTCATCACAACAGGTACAGGTGTAGCAGATTTCGCTCCGCTCTCTGTCACATGATATGATGAACTGTACGCATCATAATCCTGCGGCTTTGGACGATTCTCACGGCTGGCATAGTCAGAACCAATTCCTTCGATTGCTTCTTTTCCCATGATCAACACCTCCATGTGTTTTGTTATGCCTTCACTGACGAAAGAAACACCCCTGCCCGGATGCTCCCATTCATGACATCCGTGTCGGAAGGCACTTAATTTACGTTACATTCATGAAGTCACTATACACAAAAACATCATGATAGCTATAGACTTCATTCTTTATATCGTCACAAAAAGAGATAAGTTAACCCCTTTTTGAAACTTTTTTATCCGAGCAGATCTGAAAGTGCCTTCGGGTCCTTGATATCCGCCGCAGTTGCGTTCGCTTCCTGGATCTGCTTATAAATCTCCTGACGGTAGATCGGCACACTCTTTGGTGCATTGATGCCGAGCTTCACCTGATCACCTTTCACCTCGAGCACCGTAACTTCTACGTTATCATTTATGATGATAGATTCGTTTACTTTTCTTGCTAATGCTAACATATGCTATCTCTCCTATCCGGAGCGCACATACACAACACACGGAGCGCTCCATATATCTCAAAGACACATCCCTAAGGATGTATTCTTTTATACTCCAGCATCCTCGTTCTTTTTCTTGAACAGGTCGTACACCATATACTTCACTTCATAGTCATCGTTTTCCGCGATGATCTGAGCTCCTTTTCTGGTGTCTGCATTTATTACGATAGGAGCCTTGAGATTAACACTCATCTTGGTGATATCCTCTGGAACTGTCATCGTGAGAAGAATTACCAAGTTATCCTCATTGAGTTCTCCAATATTTCTAAGTAGCTCGTCCTCTACTGTCGGATTGTACTCCTCTTTTACAAGCCATGGTTTGATGACCGGCAGAGCGAGTGTCGGCTCATCACAACTCTGGAACCAGGAGATGTTTGAATCCTCCTTCTCCTCATCATAAAGGATTGTATACTTTTTGTACTGCTCGAGTCCGATCAAACCTCTGTCAAGATGGATGATCTTCTCCTCAGGTAAATCAATCTCACCGAAAAACTTTGTTTGTACTTTCATTTCATATCCTCCATTCCGACATTCATTCTTGGATGCCTTATGTAGCGTTTAACCACGCAAAACCACAAGGAAATCCATAGAGCCGATCCTTCAGCCCACTATCCATCCCTGTGGTTATACTCTTGAATCCGACTGAAGTCAAAACCATCGACATCAGCATCGCTATTATTATATCATAAGTTTATCGAAAAACCAACAGTTTTTTTATATAAACTACTCTGTACAAACCGCTCCGTAGGTATCACTGCATCGCCGCCACCATATCAACTTTTTTCATAAACAGTTCCCAGAGCTTATCTATCCTTCCGTGCCTCTCAGGTATTTCTTTCTCATACAGCTCGTAAAACTCATCCTTACATGGCAGTTTTGATAGGTCTACTATGTCAGGGTGAGTCACATACCGAAGCAACTTATCCTCAGTCGAGAGGAATGATGTGACCTTGATCTCGTTTACGCTTGTCCTGTTCAAATCTGTATCATTAAAGAACATCGCATTTCCTGTATCATATATCGGCGCAAATCCTATCCAACTTAACGTATCCGGATCTCTTACCTATATCCGCGTTCTGATCTATAGTGATGGATCCAAAATAGTACTCAAACGGGTTTTTATACAGGTTTACATTTTCGGAGAGCTTTTTTTGCTCCCTGTCTGGTGCGTGGTACAGCTCTGTCCTCCCACCACTCATGAAATCTCGTCAGGTTCATCCTGCCGCCTAGAGGGATGTAGTCGGTAGCATCGTCATTAAACTCAATCCTTCTTGGTTTCCCATCTTCAGGTAAAACCATTCGACATACAATAATATTCTTATGCATCAAATAGAAAACCGGCTCACCTCCCATCCTAATAAATTCCCTTTTCTCTATACCATTCTCACCCATTTCATCTTCCCTCCCATTTGCCGCTCTGATTCAAAAACAGTATGAATAGATTTCTTTAGTCCAAGTATTCTTCCAAACAGCTCATCAAAATAATCTTCCAGAATCACATCCTGCACACCATCCGGCGTTTCATCGAGCATTATCCTGTTGCCGGCACTGTCAGTGACCGAGTTGTCTGCATAGTTAAATACATACACATCATCTCTGTCATAGCTTTTGATGATCTTTATCCTACTCTCATCGCGAGGTGCCTTCAGCTTATCATAATAGTCCTCAAGCCTTTTCATGAGTGCTTTCTCGTCAAGACTCTCCTTCTCCACGGTGACTCCTGTCATACTTAGCACTATATCAATCTGCTCTCTAGAGTACACTCTTTGGTTTCCGGCAGTCCTGTGGTGCGGTTTTAATTTTCCGTTTTTCTCCCAGTTACGCAGCGTGGCTGCTGACACACCGACTTCCTCAGCAAACTCTGATATACTCATATACTTTTTCATAGCATTCCTCCATAACGAGCACTTGTGCGACGAGCATTTGTGCTCTTTTTACTCTTTTATAAGATTTTAAATCTTTTTACAAGTATTGTCAAGTTTTTATAGGTTCTGAGGCCGCGTAAATTTACTGTAGGAATAAGCAGGGTAGAATCTCCCCGATGATGCG
>CAMVCQ010000038.1 GCA_947166015.1 uncultured Lachnospiraceae bacterium | reverse complement strand
TTCCACTTAATCTTGGTGTTCAAAGTTGTTTCACTATTTAATTATCAATGTTCAATTGCTTCGGCGTTTTTTGTTCCTCGGCGCGTCAGCAAGTAGTATATTATCAAAAAATATCTCAGATGTCAACACTTTTTTTTATTTTTTTTAAAAAATTTCAAAAATGCCCATTTTTCGGTGTTTCCCGCGTGCATTTTTCATGAACTCACACCCAGTTTTGACATTTTTATTATGTTATATCAAGATAATATGGTTTATTATTTTTAATACACATTATGTTGTGGAACTAATAATATATAACGATAAGTTCAGAGTAATAATTCTCTAATTCTTTCTTTTATTATATCATGGAGCAGATGCTGACCCACTCTCCCATCGGAGTTGTTTCTATGTTTTTGAAGCCGGATTTTTCCAACGCATCACGCACCTCGCTCTCACGAGTCGCAAGTATCCCCGATGTGATATAGCGTCCCCCGGGCTTCAAAAATCCCGGCACAAGTTTTGTGAGCGGCACTATAACATCAGGAAGAATGTTTGCTACCACAATATCATAGCCTGTTTTGCCGTCCGGGTTGATCATCGATGACTTGCCCACGATGCTCCCGGCGAAGTCCATATCGGCGATTACATTGCCGGCAATGAGCTCGTATGAAGCGCGGTCGATGGAGTTCACGTCAAAATTCTCGCGTGCAACCTTCACCGCCATCTCATCTATGTCGGTCGCCACGGCGTATTTCGCGCTCAAAAGAAGCGCTGCTATAGATAGGATACCGCTGCCGCACCCTACATCGAGCACAGTCTCTCCTCCCTGTATCAGCTCGTCAAGCTTCCTTATACACAGCTTGGTCGTCTCGTGCGAACCCGTGCCAAAGGCAATCCCCGGGTCTATACGCAAAATTGCAGGCGGGCATTTTCCCTGTAGGAGCTCCTCCGGCATTTCATCGATCCAGGTCGGACAGATCGCAATGCGGTCCGAGGCGCGAAACGGCTTGAAAAACTCTTTCCAATTGTTGATCCAGTCGATGTCTTCGGTTTCTGATATCTCAACTGTGCCTTTTCCTATATTTATATAAGAGGAGATATCGTTTAATATCTCCTGCACACGGCAGATCATATCCTCGGGGCTTACGCTACCCGCTTCCATATAAAAGCTCACCTTCGCTTCATCAGAGGGCGCCACGGGATCAGGGAGGATGTCAACAAACATTTTTGCCTTGTCCTCATCGCTAAGCGGTATGCTGTCCTCTATCTCTATGCCTTCAACACCGATCGCATCAAGCTCATAGCTGAGCACATCAACCGCATCTATATGTGTATTGATGGTAAACCTTGTCCACTTCATTTCGCATCTCCTTATTATGTTTGTCGATGTGAACATCCGGTTCACATCTGACATCAAAATTATTTGTGCCTGCACAAATAATATGTGAAAAAACAGCATATCAATGTGATTTTTCGCATTCTCCTATCTAATCAAACCTAACTATTCATCTTGCTTTTCTTTTTGTACATCTCCTTGTCGGCCCTTTTGAACACATCATCATAGCTCAGATCCCTGCGCTCATCATACAGAGCATAACCGATCGCCGCCGACGTGCGCTGCCAGTTTTTGAGCGATTCATCCGCAGAAAGCTTCTCGATCTCAGACTCAAACCTCGCGATAAGCTCATTGGACTGATCATAATCAGACCCTTTTAGGATCACCGCAAACTCATCCCCGCCGATCCTAAACACGGGAGAATGCGCAAAAATAACACAGACGAGATGACAGAGCTTGATTATCGCTTCGTCGCCTTTTTCATTTCCGTATTCTTCATTTATCCCGGTCAATCCGTTTAAGTCGACCAGCGCCACGCCAAAGCTTTTGATATTGTTCTCAAGCTCCCAGATCGTTTTTTTGACTTCACGGTCGTATCCTGTTTTGTTTCTGATACCTGTCAGGGGATCTTTGATCGCAAGCTCGCCCAAAAGCTCGGCTTTTTTTGCTTCTTCTATGTCATCCTCAGCCTCCTCCGTCGCAGACAGCAGGAGCTCTCCGACATAGGTTTTCATACTGTATGACATCGACGAGAGTGTGTTTGACAACGATTCCAGCTCATCTCCGCTGCCAAGCTCGGGCATATCAAGTATAAGCGCGTCGGAGCTTAGCTTCAGATTTGCTTTTTCATCAAAAGCCTTTGCCGCTTTTTCTATTTTTTTAAGAGGAATAATAACCCTTTTTTTGATCCAGATAACCATCACGGACACACAGAGGACAACCAGCGCGGTGGTAACAATAGATACTATTATATAGAAACGGATCATTTCTTCATTTGTTTTTTTGAGAATAATAAAGCTGATAACGCCCATAACCACCGACGTCAGCAAGACAAAACAAAGGCATAGGAAAAATATACTCCTCGCCAATGGTCTTTTGTATTTTTTCTTTTTCTTTTTTTCTACGATTTCTTTCTCCGTCTTTTTCATATTTAAATCCAGCCCCCATCTGCTTTGATGATCTGCCCGGTCATATATATAGGAAGTCTCGCAATCCCCAAAATGCTTTTTGCGATCTCTTCCGGTGTCCCCGGACGCTTCATGGGTATCTCATCGAAAAGCTCTTTTTTTTCTTCTTCGCTAAAGCAGCTGTTCATTTTTGTTTCGATGTAACCCGGCGCAATACAATTAACTGCTATTCCCGATGGTGCAAGCTCTTTTGCAAGCGATCTGCAAAGCGAATCAAGCCCGCCTTTTGTCGCAGAATAAGCGGCCTCACAGGATGCTCCACTGCTTCCCCAAACAGATGAAACATATATGATCCTGCCGTATTTGTTGTGCACCATTTGAGGTATTATTTCTTTTGTAAAAATATGCGCAGAGGACAGATTTGTATCGACAATTTCTTTCCATTTTTTTGTATCCATATCCTGAAAAAGTCCGATACTTGAAATGCCTGCACAATGTATAAAAATGTCCGCTCCGCCAAGATTTGCAACAGCATTTTTTGCTGTTTTTTCGGTCTGTATTTCATCACAAAAATCAACGCACTCCGCGTATACCGCAGCCGTTGATCCGGATATAATTTTGAGTTTTTCTTCACTGTGCCCGCCAATCAAAGCAAGCCTGTATCCGGCATCCGCAAACGCTTTTGCGACTTCGCTTCCTATATCTCCGGTCGCACCGGTAATGATCACTTTTTCTGACAAATTCGTCACCTTTTTACATTAATATTTCTTGATGCAATTAAGTGTTATGTCTTCGACATAACTGCACCTCGCATTTAGTTTTTACGCTTTTTTGCCACCTCAAGTGCCTCTATCGCAACTCCTCCGCCGCGTACAATTTCTACACGCTTGCCGAAACTCTCCTTGCATAATGTCAAAAGCTCGTCATTTTTTTCTTCCTTTTGTAAGCACTCAAGGAGGACATTATTTGAAGTGCAGTCGATGATGGTCGCATCAAATTTTTGCGCTATATCGGCTATTTTTTTCATCTCAGGATCGTCACAATCAGTCACCTTCAGATACATCAGCTCCTTCATAAAAATGTCCGCATCGGTAAAATCAACCACCTTTATAACCGGAACACTTCTATTTAATTGCTTTGTGATCTGCTCAAATGTCTGGTCATCACTTGTCATGCTTATGGTCATACGGGAAACCGTAGGATCGATGGTCGTCCCCACCGTGAGAGAGTCAAGGTTGTAGGACTTTCCCGAAAAAAGCCCCGCTATATATGCAAGCACACCTATTTCATTTTCTACAAAAAGGCTTATGCATCTTTTTCGTTTATTATCTGTTTTTTCTGCCATTTTTTCTCCTTGCATTATTACTTCAAATTCACTTCCCTGAAATAATATACCCGAGCCGGATAAACCTCCGACCCGGGTACACAATGATTCATAAATTATATAATATGGAAAATGCAATATCTATCGTTTTCCTGTCTGAAAGATCAGACTAAATTGGTTTGCGGTCTATCAGAATTTGCCAGCGTTTGCTGCTTCCTCGATGCTAACTGCAACAGCAACTGTAGCACCAACCATCGGGTTATTGCCCATTCCGATAAGTCCCATCATCTCAACGTGAGCAGGAACTGAAGATGATCCTGCAAACTGAGCATCAGAGTGCATACGACCAAGTGTATCTGTCATTCCGTAGGAAGCAGGTCCTGCTGCCATGTTGTCCGGATGAAGTGTACGTCCTGTACCACCACCTGATGCAACTGAGAAGTACTTTTTGCCCTGCTCGATACATTCTTTTTTGTATGTACCTGCTACAGGATGCTGGAAACGAGTTGGGTTGGTAGAGTTACCTGTGATAGAAACGCCTACATTCTCAAGGTGCATGATAGCTACACCTTCCTGAACATCGTCTGCACCGTAGCATTTAACTGTTGCACGAAGTCCTTTTGAGTAAGGCTTCTCGAACTCAACATTTACTTTTGCTGCAGCATAGTCGTACTTTGTCTCAACATATGTAAATCCGTTGATACGGGAGATGATCTGAGCAGCGTCTTTTCCAAGTCCGTTGAGGATTACGCGAAGCGGCTTCTGACGAACCTTGTTTGCTTTCTCGGCGATACCGATAGCACCCTCAGCTGCTGCAAATGACTCATGTCCTGCGAGGAAGCAGAAGCACTCTGTCTCCTCCTCAAGGAGCATTTTTCCGAGGTTTCCATGTCCAAGACCAACCTTTCTGTGGTCTGCAACAGATCCCGGAATACAGAAGGACTGAAGTCCCTCTCCGATTGCCGCTGCCGCATCAGCTGCGCGACGAGCTCCTTTTTTGATAGCGATCGCTGCACCTACAGTGTATGCCCAGCAAGCGTTTTCGAAGCAGATAGGCTGAATTCCTTTTACAAGGTCATATACATTCAGTCCTGCATCTTCTGTGATTTTTTTCGCATCCTCGATAGAAGCAATACCATACTCACCGAGGACCTTGTTAATCTGGTCTATTCTTCTTTCATATGATTCAAACAGTGCCATAGTAATTACTCCTTTCTCGGATCGATAATCTTCGCAGCATCGTCAACACGGCCATACTGACCTTTTGCTTTTTCCCATGCATCGTTCGGACTATCTCCGTTTTTGATAAAGTCTGTCATTTTTCCAAGACTTACGAACTGGTAACCGATCACCTCGTCGTTTTCGTCGAGAGCGATTCCTGTTACATATCCTTCAGCCATCTCAAGGTAACGAACACCCTTTGATTTGGTTGCATACATAGTACCAACCTGTGAACGAAGTCCTTTTCCAAGGTCCTCGAGTCCGGCACCTATTGCAAGTCCGTCATCTGAGAAAGCACTCTGGCTACGGCCATATACTATCTGCAAGAACAGCTCACGCATAGCTGTGTTGATGGCGTCGCACACAAGGTCTGTGTTGAGTGCCTCGAGAATTGTTTTTCCCTGAAGCACCTCTGCAGCCATAGCTGCGGAATGTGTCATACCTGAGCATCCGATAGTCTCTACCAGAGCCTCCTCGATGATACCATCCTTGATGTTCAATGAGAGCTTGCAGGCTCCCTGCTGCGGTGCACACCAGCCCACACCATGTGTGAAACCTGATATGTCTTTGATCTCTTTTGCATGAACCCACTTGCCCTCTTCAGGGATCGGAGCGCAGTCATGCTTTGCGCCCTTTGCTACAGGACACATAAGTTCAACTTCTTTTGTGTAGATCATTGCAATCTCCTTTCAATTTTGTTAAATAATAAAACTCACAACACAGATTCTACTACTTTTCGTCGCATTTTTCAACATTTTTTTCATTTTGTTTTCATATTTTTATGTGAACGTTACTATTCACGGGTGTATGTGTGTCTGAAAGACACGATAAAGTTCGACGAAACTTTGCATCTGCAAGCTTGCTTGCAAGATCAAAAATGGAAAAATCAGGATTGACAGGCTCTTTTTCTTATAATATAATTAAAGGCAGATTCTTTTTAATTCGGGAGGTAGAATCAATGGCAGGTTTATCAGGTGAAACAAACGAAGTACTGCAGAGGTATATCCAGGTAGTCCCCGTGGTCAAGGATGCTATGGGTATGGACATAATGATGAGTATCACAAACGGTGAGGAGTTTTTGGCGTACTGGCCCGGAAGAAAAATGGTTGCTGACATCAAGGTCGGCGACAAGCTTTCCCATGATGACCCGATGTGGACAAGCTTCACGACAGGGAAAAAGCTTGAGCAGATATGTCCGGCTGATGTTTATGGTTTTGCATTCAAGGCTGTCACTATAGCGATCAAGGACGGACGCGATATAGTCGGAACCATGGGTATCGCCATAAGCATGGAAACAGAGACATTTACCAAGGAAGCATCGGACAAACTCCTTGAATCACTCAATGTAGTTCAGGGAGAAATGACGCAATTTGACAAGCTCGGAAGCAGTATAAAAGCTGTATCCGACTACATCGGTGAGCTTACCGGTCAGATAGCGGCAAACATCAAAGAGATCCAGACATTTGCAAAAGAAATACAGAAAATATCAAACAACACCAACATGCTTGCTCTCAACGCTTCAATCGAAGCAGCCAGAAACGGAGAAGCCGGAAAAGGCTTTGCGGTTGTCGCAACGCAGATGGGCGTTCTTGCAGGTGATACAAAATCATCCTCTGAAAAGATACTTGATATACTGAAACGTTTCGAATCAGACATAGAAAACATGGAAACAAAGCTCAAGGAGCAAAACGAAGCTCAGCAGGGACAGGACGAAGCGTCCCAGAAGCTTTTCGGCGAAGTAGAAACGATAGAGAACCTTACCAAGCAGGTGATCGAAAAGGTTACCGGCTGACAACAGTATAAACTGTAGTATTATAAAACCGGCGCTCTGCAACTGCAAAGTGCCGGTTTTTTGATGATCATTTTTTTATCCGAAGATCATACTGTCAAGAGTGTTTCCCGGAGGAACCATAGGAAGCACCTCTGCCTCTCTGTCAATGATAAACTCGATCAGAGTAGGTACCTTGGTCTCTTTTTTTGCCTCATCAAAGGCAGTTTCTATCTGAGATTCATCCGTGACACGGATTCCTTTTGCGCCATAGCTCTGCGCAAGCCTTACAAAGTCAGGTGTATACTTGGGGCAGTTTTCGGTTGGACAGTTGCAGTCCGTCGGACATCCTCTGCGCCATCTGAGGCAGGTAGAGGAATACTTTTTCCCGAAAAACATCTCCTGCCATTGTCTGACATTGCCGAGGTATCCATTGTTTAATACACATATAATCACAGGCAGCTCGTATACAACAGCGGTTGCGAGCTCCTGGAGATTCATCTGAAATCCGCCGTCTCCGCTTACTACAATTACCGCTTTGTCAGGACACCCGAGCTTCGCTCCGATGGCTGCAGGAAATCCGTAGCCCATAGTTCCAAGGCCACCGGATGTGAGCATTCTTTTGCTTTGCGTTATCTCGAGATACTGCGTAGTCCACATCTGGTTCTGACCGACATCAGTCGTGATGACAGCATCGGAAAAGCTTTTGTTGATCGCCTGAATAACCTTGTATGGAGTCACACCCGGAAGGTCTTTTTGCGATTCACTGATGGGATGATCTGATTTCCAGCTGTTTATTTTTTCAACCCATTCATCGGTTTCAAGCGGCACCAGATACTCAAGGAGCACATCTATCGCTTTTTTCGCATCACCGACTATGGGGACATCGACAACTATATTTCTTGAGATGGATGCGGGGTCTATATCAACATGTATTATCTTGGCATTTTTTGCAAATTCCTCAATCTTGCCGGTTATGCGGTCATTGAATCTGACACCGATCGAAAAGAGTACATCGCACTCGCTCACCGCCGTATTTGCCGCATAGCATCCGTGGATACCGAGATTACCGATATAGAGCGGATGATCGGTCGGGATCGCTCCTTTGCCCATGATAGTCGTGATGACGGGAATCTTTGTTTTGTCTACAAGCTTTGTCATCGCTTCATTTGCGCGGGCAACATTTACTCCTCCGCCAAGCAAAAACAATGGCCTCTGTGATTTTTTGAGGTTTCGGAGAGCTCGCTTGACCTGCCCCATATGAACATCGGTATTTGGCTTGTAGCTCCTGATATCTATACTGTCAGGATAATCGTCACTGCCGATGGCTTTTTGGATATCCTTTGGAAGATCGACAACAACCACTCCGGGCTTTCCTGACCTTGCTATATAAAAAGCCTTTTTAATAATGGTCGCTAAGTCTTCTCTTTTCCTCACGGTCACAGACCATTTGCTGATGTTTCGCGTGATACCGACTATATCTGCCTCCTGAAAAGCGTCATTTCCAATGAGGTTTAACGGGACCTGACCGGTAAAGCAGACCAAAGGAACACTGTCAAAGTTTGCCGTTGCAATACCTGTTACAAGGTTTGTTGCACCGGGTCCACTTGTGACTAAGCATACTCCAACTCTTCCGGTCGCTCTCGCGTATCCGTCAGCTGCATGTACCAATCCCTGCTCGTGTCTGGGAAGCACGACATCTATGCCATCCACGCCGTAAAGCGCATCGAAAAGATCGATTGCCTGACCGCCCGGATAGGCAAAAAGAGTGTCTACGCTCTCTTCTTTTAATGCTTTTACAAATAATTCTGCTCCGGTAATATCCATATTAATCCTCCACGACGAGCACTTGTGCGAGTCACCGCATGCGTGCTTTAAATGAACTGCTCACAGTTCATTGCACGCAATGTCGGATCAAAGGTTATTTGTGCTCGTCGCAAATAACCGTGTGAAAAATCGGCATATCAATGCGATTTTTCACACTAGCCTCCATATTAATTAGTTGAAGTTCTATGAGTATACCACCAATAGATTTTTTTGTCAATTTTCGCAGGGGCATATGGAGTTGACTTTTTTTCAATATGCGGTATACTTGTAAAGGGTCGATCACTTTTTCTATGTGATACCCTGGCGGCGTAGAACATTGATTGACAGTTGCTTAAAAACAGACTTAGGGAGGTTATCATGAGCGAAACTGTAATGCTTGAGATCAAAAACTATTCAAAGTCATACGGCAAAGAAAAAAAGGCCGCGGACAATGTTTCTTTGAATGTGATGAGCGGAGATATTTACGGGTTTATCGGACACAACGGTGCCGGCAAATCGACGACTATCCGTGCGGTTGTGGGCGTTCTCGACTTCACCGAGGGGGACATTTTTATCGATGGACACTCTGTAAAAACAGAGTCTATAGAATGCAAAAAAGTAACTGCATATATTCCGGACAATCCTGATCTCTATGAGAACCTGACCGGTATACAATACTTAAACTTTATCTCAGATGTGTTTGAAATAAGCCCTGAGATTCGCGAGGAAAGGATAAAAAAATATGGGGATCTGTTTGAGATCACAGCTGCTCTCGGAGATCAGATCGGTTCGTATTCTCACGGAATGAAGCAAAAGGTTGCGATCATATCTGCACTTATCCACGAGCCAAAGCTTCTTGTTTTGGACGAGCCTTTTGTAGGTCTTGATCCGAAGGCTTCGTTTACATTGAAAGAAGTTATGCGTGAAATGTGCGAGCGCGGAACGGCAGTATTTTTCTCGACGCATGTGCTTGATGTCGCGGAGAAATTGTGCAATAAAATAGCAATAATAAAACAGGGAAAAATAATAGCATCCGGAACGATCGAAGAACTCACCGGAGGGCGCTCGCTCGAAGAGACATTTTTGAATGAGACATTTATGGAGGCAGATAATGAAAAATAATTTATTGTTATTGAAAACTCTTTTTCTGTCGACAAGTCAGATAAATGCATATAAGTATTGTAAAGACAAAAAAAAGAGAAGCAGGTTGATAGGTACTTTTGTAGGATATGCTTTTTTGTATATTATTATAATGGTATTCTGCCTGGCAACCTGCATCGGATACGGCTTTGTCGGTCTCATAGATGCGGCACCTGTGATGTGTGCGCTTATACTGAGTGTATTGGCATTCTTTTTTACTCTTCTAAAAACAAACGGATATCTGTTCAACTTCAAGGAATACGATATGCTGATGTGCCTGCCGTTCAAGCCCAAAACGATCGCGGGATGCAAATTTTTGTACATGTATATCAAAAGCCTCCCCTGGTATTTGAGTGTATCTATAGCAGCTTTGATCGGCTACGCAATATTCGCAAAACCGGCTCTGTATGTGTACCCGATATGGATAGTACTGGGACTTTTGGTGCCGATTATCCCGATGCTTGTCGCAACATTTTTGGGATTTATCATCGCAAAAATAAGCTCCGGTTCAAGGTACAACAAAGCGCTCCAGGTTATCCTTTCTTTTGTGCTTATTTTTCTGTGTTTTTCCTCAAGGTTCTTTTTTGAGGATATGTTTAAAAACAACAAAGTAAAAGAGACTCTTACAACTGTGTCTGATGTTACCGGAAAAGCGGCTGATATATATCTGCCTGCAAAATGGTTTTCTAACGCTGTTATAAAAACAGACATCATCGGAATTGCATTGCTTGTGAGTATAAGTATTGCATTGTTTATAGTGATATTTTTGATTGTCGGCAGTTCATACAGAAAAATAAACTCAGCTTTTGCTTCACACGCTTCATCAAAAAAATTCGTTATGTCGGCGCAGAAACAAAAGAGCATTGTTAATTCTATCGCATACAAGGAATTCAAAAGATTTTTAGGTTCTCCTACTTATATGGTAAATGTAGTTATAGGAGAAGTTTTCGCATTTATCTTTGGTGTAGTAGTATTGGTGTTGGGATTTAATAATATAGTAAAATTGGTAACCAACAACGCTCCTTTTGATCCCGCCATCATCCAACCGGCAATTCCTTTTATTATTTATTTCTTTATTGGAATGGTTGCGACCACAGCATGCTCTCCCTCACTGGAAGGGAAAAATTACTGGATATTGCAAAGTCTTCCACTTGAAAAAAAGAAGATATATCAGGGAAAAATGATGTTCAATATGTACCTGACCGTGCCGTTTATGGTATTTGCGATCATCAGCTCCTGTGTATCCGCGAAGGCTCCCGTACTTGACAGTATACTCTACCTTGTACTTGGGCTTGTCCTATGTGCTTTCTCGACAACCTGGGGATGTGTGTGCGGTGTCAAATTCATGAAGCTCGAATGGGAAAATGAAGTAGAGGTAGTCAAGCAGGGAACAGCAGTTATGCTTTACCTTTTCCCAAATATGTTCAGTGTTATGATAATCACCGTATTGTCGGTTGTATTTGGAACATTTATAAATCACTGTGCATTGATGATCATTTTTATACTGCTCTACGGAGCGTTGTCACTTGCATGCTACATTGGTGTGATGAGGCTTGCCAAAAAATGAGCAGTTTCAACAAAGCTATTTCTGATTTTACTTTTGATATGGCAAACGGGGATCTGATCTGTAAACTTGCCAAACAGGGCTACTCCGTAAAAAGAATCAAATCCGAATGCGATTATCCTGTTTCCGAAGAAAAGATCCGGCAAACTGTATGGGAATACTATATTGAATCCGGCATAATTTTGATCGATGAGCCACAGGGAAAAATAACCCGATCGGAATACGTTATGGACATCGGTAAATACGGCAAAAGAAGCTTTCGTCAGGTGAATGAGGAAGTCGAAAAAAAATCCTATGTTGCTTGTGATTTCGGCTTGTTAAAAGCACATTCACCTGATGAATACAAACAAAAATTATCAAAACTTGACCGCAGAAAAAGAGAGTTTGTGGAAGGCCTCCCCTGGCCCGATAAGGTCGTTTACCACGAGAACAATCTTCATATCAGGGAAATATTATCTATATGGAACAATTCAGAGTGATAGCACTTTTCCCAATATATTTTGTTGTCCTCGGTGCTCCGGCTTTTTTTATCATTTTTTTGTATTTTTTCAGCATATATTTAATCGTCTCAACCGTGAGTTTCTTGGAAGTCTCTGAAAACGCTTTGCTTCCAACACTTATCAGGTCAGTGGATTTTAAAATGAATCTTTTCAGAGTACCATCGCCATAAAATGCTCTGCTTCCGATCTTCTTAAAATTGTAATTATCTATAACGAATTTTTTTAGTTTTTTGCAATTGGCAAATGCATTTTTACCGATAGAATTTAAGTATCCTCCGCTGATTTTTACTTCCGTCAGCTTCTTTTTGCCCTTAAACGCATTGGCTGCTATGCTCACGATTCTATAGCTGTTCCATCCGATTGGCGTTTCATCTTTCAAATTTGCCTTTTTGATACTGCTCTTTGCGCCGATAATTCGAGCCGTGAACTTATGATTATCAAAATCGTTTTTTATAATCTCATACTTGATTCCGTCAACTGTATGCTTTTCACCAACTTGCGGATATGCATCAACATAAGTCCAATAATCTTGCGGAATCCAATCCACGCCCCAGTCATCAACGATTAGATTGAACCATGCAGAGTAATTGATCGTAGTCGCTGACAAAGTAAAGGAGCCCTCATCGTTTTTCACGACCTTACCTGCGTCTTTTGCCTTGACATCCACAAGAGTTCTTTCAATTCTCTTTCCATCAGGATTGTCCTTATCATAATACACAGCTTCTACCTTTGTTCCGGCAGGTATTGTAACCTCATCACCTACATAATGGAGGTTTTCTTCCAACAGATCATTAAATCCCCATTGAAAATCTACCGTTCTGCCAGAAAGATAGAAATAATCATCATAGGGGCCAAAAGATTCAGTATCCCAAATACACACATCGTCCTGATAAGCCTTTACTGATACTTCGAGTTTCTTTCCGCTCTCGTTTACATCAAGATCAAACCATTCTTTAGGCAGATCCTTTGCTTCCACGATGAGCTTATTCCCATCTATGCGCGCATACTCTGTCCTGTCAACATAGTCCTCTTCATCGCCCTCGGAAATTGGTTCCGAGAGCTTCCATTTATAGGTTAATTCTTTATCTGGTTTTACATTTGCGGTGAATACTACCTTTCCGTCTTCATATAAATCTATTTCCTCATGATCCAGTCCATATGGATTTCCATTGCCATCATAGAATTGTTTTATTAATTCGCCCTGTATATCCTCGCTATATGGATACTCGCCTGTTTCATTCCCGGAGACAGATGCCGACTTTGATATAGGACAAACGGATAGTACAATTCCTGTTATAAGTAATAAGGCAATAATGCTAATCCTTGTCTTTCGTTTTATTATCATCGTTTCTATTCCCTCCTTTTATTATACCTAATTCTTTTAATTCTTGAACCTTCTGTTTTTTTCTTTCTTCCATTTCTGTTAGAAAATCTCTTCTTGTATTTGTGTCCGCAAAAAAAGCATTTCTCTTTTTTATTTTTTTTAGAAATATTTCTTGAGATTTTTTTATCCATTTAGCAATAACTTGATCTGAAAAATTGTTATGATATGTTTTTTTATGGTCATCTGCTAATTTCTTTAAGTACCCCTCTATATTAGAGAAAGAATCGATAATATAGTACAAACATCCTTCCGAGCTGGTATCATGCCACTGTTTATGCTCTACATCATAAATAGGTAAGGTTTGGTTCATATTTGAAAAGAATTCTTTAAACCTTAAACAGCTATTTAAATTATTAATACTTTCAAATTTCTCAATTATCCATTTCTGTGATTTGGATAAAGAATCTTTTAACACAAGATTTATTGATTCCGCACTCTCTGGATTATATATAAAATCAGATTTTCCATCACAAATTGTAAAATCCGCTTCACGAAACCCTTTAAAACTTGTAATCTTAAATAATGTGCCAGTTTGTTCCTTTGGAGGATCACTAAAACTAAAAAATGGATTATACAACGAAGCGAATGTTGACAAAATTATAAAAGCTTTGCATCCTCTCGTTTGTGGTTGATATGTTTCCACACACCATTCGTCTTTGTAAGTTATCACTTGGTATACATCCTCGCTCACCATTCTCGCCAGATATGGATACTTCCCTTTCACTCTCACAAACCCTTCATCCTTAAGTCCTTCCTCAAAAATCTCCAAAAACATTGTCTTAAATGATTTTCTTCTCTGATTCTTCTTTTTGAAGTAAAATGTTGTTAGGTTCTCATCATATTTATCATCTTCTGATAAATATAATCCATTTGTTTCTATCCCCAAAATATGTGCTGCCATTTCAAGGCCTTCCTCTGCGAAGGTATAATCATCACAACAAACTTCATACAGCTTTTCTATATCGTCGACTACACCTTTCCAATTATCCAGTTCCTCTTTTTCAGTCACCTCGCCTGTGTAACTGTCACCTATGGTTATTGTAGAGTAGATATTATCCTTTTTTGATACAAGATCTATTGATGCAAAATCGCTATCCACACAGTTTACAATCAATCCATAAGCATCCATCTGCTCCACAAGTTTCAAAAAAACATTTGAGCAAAACTCTCCGTCAACCTCGCCTTCATTTTCTTCTGCGAAAATCATACTCACCCACTTGCCGGTCTCACTCGTACGCAAAACAAGACTTTTGGTCGCCGATTCCTCATCGCAGCTTACATAACCTTGTTCTGCAAATGCGTTTTCAACTGCTTTATTTAATACTTTCTGATTGTCCACATCGTTTATTCTGATGTGATAGTTTTCAAAAAACAAACCCATCTAACATGTCACCTCACTATATTTTTATTATTTCTGATATAATATGTATTCTCTGCATCATATTTGTCTTATTATACTACTTTCAAATATTGTTTACGCTTTATCATTATTTTATCTCATCGTTTGAGTTTTGTCGAGCTAAATTCAAAATCTTTTCTTTGTCTACATTCTGAATATCACTTCTTTGATTCTTAGTCAATAGAATTTACATGAATCGACATTTTTTAGACAAATATGGTAACGTAAAAGGCAATCAAACTTGTGTTAGGCAATCTGAATATAAGCTACGTGATGATTTGATTGTGAGCCACCTTTACCTATGACTATCCTTAGTTTTTTCTTCCATTTGGAAAATTTAAGTAGAAAATCCGCTTGACTTCCCCTCATAATAAGGGTATAATTATGGTAAAGATATAACAACATCATTTCAGGGAGGATTCTATGGGCAAGAGTTTTGCTGTTCCGGATGGAATAAGCGGCAGAGATATCAAGATTATTAGACAAAAACTGTCTATGACGCAGCGCGAGTTTGCCGAGCTTTTGGGTGTTTCTGTCAAATCGGTAGAAAGATGGGAGCCGGGTGAAAAATCCGTAACCGGTCCGATCGTTCTTTTGTTGCGTCTTCTCGATGATAACCCTGAACTTGTGGAAAAAGTCAGAATCCCCGAAAAAAAATGGAAACTTCGGCTTTTGTATATGTATAAGGACAATGTATGTACTCTAATCGATGTTGATGACAACAAGCGTAGAGTCAGTATAAAAAACTACACAGGATTGCTTCAGTATAGGGCGTTTGGTGTGATTGAAACGCCAAGTTACGATGATTACCTGAAATTTTTGGAAAGCCGATGTTTTCCGCGCTCAAGGGATAAAATGAAAATCATTCTAAAAGAACTTGATATCCCGTTTTATGATCCGATGCTTATCATAGAAAAAACAGAGGGACGAATGGCAGAAGATGATTTTTGGATAAAAATTGAGAGGTGACAGACAATGATTGAGATGCAGGAAGAAGCCAGGGTACGGTTTACTAACCAGTCATCAAAAGGAAATCAACTGAAATTTTTGAAGAATAATATATGGTACAAATCCGATTATACCGGTTACGAAGGTTTGGCTGAGTATGTTGTTTCTGAGTTTTTAAAAAGATCAACTCTTGATTCGACAGAATATGTGACATATCGAACTGAAGAAATCAACTACGCGGGCACGCGATTTTTGGGATGCAGCAGCAATAATTTTCTCGAAGAAGGCGCTCAGATTATCACTCTTGAAAGGCTTTATGGAAACGTCACAGGTGATAGTTTGTATAAAACTGTATGGGGCTATTCGGATGTCCCCGCAGAACGTTTGAAATTCCTGGTGGACGCCATAGAAAAGATAACGAATATCGATAATTTCGGTAAATACTTGGCAAAAATGTTGACGATTGATGGTTTGTTTTACAACGAAGACAGACACTTTCACAACATAGCTGTTCTAATGAATCCACCTGAAAAGTTTTCGCTTTGTCCGTTTTTTGATCAGGGTGCATCTCTGTTTGCAGATACCAGAATTGATTTTCCGCTTGATGGATACATTTATGATTTTTATGACAAAGTTCGCGCGAAAACAATTGCATCCAATTTTGACGATCAAATGGATGCAGCTGAAAAGCTCTATGGAGACACGATTAAGTTTTCTGTCAGCAGTCATGATATCGAAGAAATTTTTGATGCTGACACACTCTATTCTGAAAATGTTAAAAAGCGTGTTAAGGACGTGTTATACCACCAAAAGAGCAGGTATGGGTATTTGTTTCATTGCTTTTCCGAGAAAAATTGATATTCTTAGTTGTGTGTCACCTCACAAGATTCAACTCTCCAAGCCATAACTTCGTTGTCGATATCTGTTCCCACAAGAATAATCTCTAATTTCGCGTCCGTGCCCTCGCAGTCAACGGTCACCGTTTTCTTATTCTTGGAAGTAGCTTTGTTTTTGTAGGCCAATCCGTCGTCAGTGTGTTTCAAATAATCGGAGAGGTTGTTCTTTGCAACGAAATCTATGATTACATCTTCCGGTTCCAGACGCCAGGGGTAATGCCCTTCCTTTATCTCTGATAACTCTTTATCAGAAAAATCATCTTCAAACTTAATCTTCGAAATGAGTTCAGAAAGCGCACGCTCGTTATCGGCCGTATCCTTTTCTCCGATTTTTCTGAGTATATTCTCCTCAAGATACTTGTCATATTCGGCTTCTGTTATCTCGCCATCAAAGCTTTTAAACACCTTGCTATCCTCATATCCCGCTTTGCGGCCCTTGCCTAATGCGTAATACATACCCTCATAGGCAACCTTAGTGCCATCCAGTTTATAGAACGCATTTTCATCAAAGTCGCTTCCGCCGAAATGTGCACATATGCGACCGTCTGTAGCTAAAAATGCACCGTCACGCATGCCTTTTACAGCAAAAATCGGTTTTACCTCACTGTTTTCATAGGTGCACAGCATAAGCCTGTACGAGCATATATCATCATCTGATTCAGCGTTATCAAACATTATCAGTTCAGGTATTCCGTTCTCATCTATATCTGTAATCTCGTATCCGTCAAGCTTTTTCATTTCTATGGTTACACTGGCACCGATATCGCAGTTATCCGGCGTAATTTCCTTATCTACGCCAGCAACAGTAATCTTCCCTTCTCGTGATTTGAAGTATTCTTTATATGCTTTTTTCACCTCTTTCTCATCTATTTTTTCTTGTTCATTTAGACTTTTGGTTTGTGTAATGTCTCTTGTAACAGTTGTACCACCTGCGGTTCCACAGGCCGTAATCGCAATTGCTGCCAATACTATGGGTATCAAAGTTTTCTTTTTCATCGCCTTACTCTCCTATATTTGTATTTTTGTGGTGTATTTTTTTTAACGCATTCCAATCACTTCCTTTTCACAATTGAATATCCAAAACCATCAAACGCTGATTTATCCACTCTCGTGTGTATCCCTTTCGTTCATTTTTGAAAAAATGCTTTACATACTTCTAATAGTTGATATCTTCTGATATTTTTACCAGTCCCTCGCTTGTTTTTGCGTACCATGTTTTATTTTTTGTTACAAATATCGCATCATCTAACATACCTTTTTTATCAATTTCACGAATCGTTTCAACATTATTAAAGTATCCGGAATACTGATCGGTAAATCCATCTGCTGATTTACTGAGCACATAAAAATCCGCCAAAACACCTTTCCATCTCACCGGAAAAATGTATGTGTCCTCTCCTGTATCATCTTTTATTCTAAATCCTTTTCCCAGCGAGAAATCCTTCAAGGAGAACTTGTTCTTGTTAAAATCAGGAAACTCACTTATATCCGGAGATGTGTAACAAACTTTCAGAATTTCAGTATATTGTTTTTTTGCGTATTTTATGACATCATCAGGTATTTTTCTGTCACTGACAGCTTTTTCTTCACCATCCAGATAGTTTACAGATGCCTCACTTACTGAAGACGCAGCCTTTTCGTCATTCTGTTTGGAAACTTTCTTTTCTTGATTTTCACACGCTGTTAAAATCATAAAAACAAAAGCGCCAAAAAGCAGTAGGAGACCAATTCTATTTCGCTTTATTTTCATTATACTCACCCCCAGTTCATGAAGTCTAAAATCATCCCTCTGTATACTATAACGATGGTGAACAACGTTTTTGGACATTTTTATTAAAAATGTCATAACTGTCATAAAGCATCAAAGATCATACGCATTTTTGCCAACGTACTTAGTCGTTTTCGGCGCTCCGGCTTTCTTGATCATCTTTTTGTACTTCTTCAGCTCATATTTGATTGTCTCAACGGTGAGCTTCTTTGATGTTCCGGTAAATGCATTACTTCCGACGCTTTTCAAATCAGTGGTCTTTAAGACAACCTTTTTCAAATTACTGTCACCATAGAAAGCCTTGCTTCCGATTTTTTCAAAATTATAATTGTCTATGACAAATTTCTTAAGTTTTTTGTTTCCGGCAAACGCATTTTTACCAATTGAGTTCAAATAACCTCCGGATATCTGGACTTCCGTCAGCTTCTTTTTGCCTTAAACGCATTGGCTGCTATGCTCACGATTCTATAGCTGTTCCATCCGATTCGCGTTTCATCTTTCAAATTTGCCTTTTTGATACTGCTCTTTGCGCCGATAATTCG
>CAMVCQ010000037.1 GCA_947166015.1 uncultured Lachnospiraceae bacterium | reverse complement strand
TATATTTTTGTGATAAGGCGTAAAAAAAGCGTGGCACAATAATCTTGCACCACGCCCTAAAAGCGAATTAACTTTTTTCATATTTCCTTTTATGTTTCCTCATACTCTATTCCATTATCCTCGTACCATCAAGTATCATTCCTATCCCAACTGATTCATCTCAAAACCAAAACTTCTTGATCATCACCATTTATCCAAAAACGTCTGTTTCTGCAACGATTGCTATCCCATTCTTGATAGCATCTTCATAAGACACATCCTCATAGAGCAGTTTTTTCGTGATATTGTTGTAGTCTGGTTCATAGAACCTGGTTTCAATGATTTCTTTTAGCATCTCGGGTATATCATACTCCGGTTGCGCCGATGGATTATTTTTTGACTGCATCCGATCCTTTCTAACCTCACGGACGAGTTCCGAAAGGTTATCATTCAAGTTCACATTTGGGAGAATCTTTGCTATATCATACAGATGTCTTGAATCTCTATCCTGCATATCCTGTATTCTGTAATCACAAATAGCAAAAACCTTATCGATAAATGTACGTTCCAATGACTGCACCGGCATCTCAATAGCAGAGGCCTCAAACGGAACAGGAAGAACAATACCTCTTTCATCACAAAATCGTCCGATAAAACTGTGTACCACTTGCGATTCCACCGGATAAACTGCCTGATAAAAGCTCGTTTCTACGATCTGTTTCCATTCATCCTTGTTTTCTCTATACCAACTCACCCATCAGTCCTCCTTCGTAAATGTTTCTATACACTCTGTCAGAGCACAAAGGCAACAAATCCTTCACAACAGAAAAATCCACCCGGATTAATTCTGCAAATCTTTTCAGCCTTTCAATTCTTTCTCTCCCGGTAACCTCACTATATTTGTCAATTACTGACATTAGGTCTAAAAACTGAAGTGATGATTTGTTCTTCTCCGTGATGGTTGTCATCGGCTTGTAGACAATTATTGTATTCCCGTCAATCGTCTGTTTTCTCTGTTTGGTCGTTGCCTCATTACTGCAGACCTCGTAGGCAGCAGGATTCTGCGTCGTAAAGCCATACTTGTTCGCAAGTGAAAGCCCAGTCATATAACCTGAGACCTTTCCCTCAACATTCAAATACTTCTTCTCAATGAACCTATCAACTGAAACGCGCCCTTTTGTCCCAAGAATCGTTACATAAGACAAATAATACACTCCATTGTATAAACGTTCAAGCCTACCATCATCGACAAGTTTTTTCATCTCCTGTCTGAGATAATCCTTTGAATCCCCGGGAAGCTCGCTCAGGAAGATAGGTTCACCATTTTGATAGTTCTTTTCAATGTATTCATAAATCATTTTCATCCACCTCACATATATGAAATCACTCATTTCATATTTATGATACATCGAAGCTAAACAGTTGTCAAGTATTTCTTGATATTTCGAAAGAGATTTGGCCGATCAATCCCTCCATCCTGAGCTTATACTCAAGCAGTCGGATCAGATAGTCATGCGGCTTGCGTCCACCGCGCTCCCATTCCTCGATCGTACGCGTCGGGATGCCAAAGTACGCAGAAAAATGCTTTTGCGTCATCCCGGATCCGTATGGGCGGTTCTTTTTTTCACATTTTTTTCACAGTTTCAACAATTTTTTCTCACAGCCTGTCAGTTATAATGAAGTTGATTTGGTGGCAAAAGGTAGCGATCAATCAGGTAGGATATATGGAGATTAATGCAGGAAAGAGAGGTAGATTATGGCTAAAAAAAGAATAGTATCGATGCTTGCGGCGCTGGTACTGATACTGGGCTTGATCCCTGTGCAGGTGAAGAAAGCAGATGCTGCGACCAAAGGTTATACGGTAACAAAGGACTCGGGAACGTATTCATCGACTGTACAGACGAGCGTAAAAGTAAAAAAAGGATACAAAGTATATTATACGACGAGCGGCAGTTTTTCTACAAGTAAGGTGATCAAATCCGGAAAAACAAAGACCTTTACTATAAAGAAGAATACAACCATCAAACTGATCGTCGTAAAAAAGAATAAAAAGGTAACTACAAAAAAACTGAACAAAAGTCTGAAGAGTAAAGCAAAGACTTATAAATACAAGATCAGTAAAACCGAAACACAGGATTCTTCATCTATAAAGCTGAAAGCCGCATCCAACTATGCAACTCCTGAAGAAGGTGAAGGATACAAGATAGAAGCCGATGGAGAAAACTCCGTCCTTACCATCTCAAAAAGCGGTTCATACAGCGTGTCTACTGACGGGACTGTGACGGGACAGATTGTAAACAAAGCAACTGACGGTGAGGTAACACTGATTCTCAATGGAGTCGATCTGAAAAACGCGAACGCCGGCGATGACGGAGTGATACTGAATAAAAAAAGCGCGTCTCCATTAAATGTAGTCTTGGCAGCGGGATCAGATAATACTCTCACTGCGACAGGAGAGGGACAAACCGAAACAACATCAGACGGAACTACCGATACCGACTATCCTGCCGGAATTATGGTTAAAAAAGGAAGTGCATTAACCATTAGCGGAACCGGAAAGCTGAGTATAAATTCGACTCACGGAAGTGGAATCAAGGTAAAGTACAACGATACTGAAAACGATATCAGTACCTTATGTGCAAACGACAGTAATTTCTGGACTGAGACACTGACGATCAAGGATGATCCGACTATAAATATAGTATGTAATTCGGATGATGAAGCAGCATACAAAAACAATAATTACAATACTGATACATATGATGCTCATCAGGACGGAATCAGTTCTAAAAACAGTTTGGGAATCTACGGTGGAACGATCAACATCGTAGCCGGTGATGATGGAATACACGCGGAAGCAACTGCAAAGATAACAAAAGGAACGATCACTGTTTCGTCATCTACCGAAGCGCTCGAGGGAGCAAAAGTTCAAATCGATGACGGAACTGTAAACCTGAAAGCATATGATGACGGTATCAACGCGGCAAACAGCGATCTGACTGCCAATACTTCCGGGGAGGATACAAATATCTTCAGTATCACAATAAACGGTGGTACGGTAACAGTTGATGCTGAAGGAGACGGAATCGATTCAAACGGAAACGCATATATAACAGGAGGAGATGTCAAGGTATACGGACCGAGTAAAGGCGGAAATGGCGCTCTCGATGTGGCAGACCAGACAGGTGTTTTCCTCGTAACAGGAGGAACACTGTATGCCACGGCAGCGGGATCTGATATGGCTGTGACTCCGTCAAATACGGGTTACTCTTCGGTGGTATTTGCCCTGAATAATAACGGTATGGGAATGGGTGGACAGACGCCGACAGGGGGCACACCGCCGAGTGGCAGTCCCGACCAGAATGGAGGGACGCCTGGAAACAATACGACTACATCCGGAACAACTATTGAGGCAGGAACAACTCTTACGATCAAAGACAGTTCCGGAAACACGGTCGGAAGTCTCACGACAAAAAAAACAACGGGGTGGATACTCTACTGCGGAAGCAATATAACAAAGGATCAAACCTACACGCTCTATAGCGGATCAACACAGGTGGCATAAGATTAAAGAAGGTCGCCGGCTCCTGATATGTACCCTCTTTACTGGACAAACCAGTAAGGAGGGCACATAATTCTGCTACAAAACTACAGTAAAATCTGAATTTATAACGCTCCAAACGCCGAAAAACCGTTGTTTTATTTATCCATCGACTTCAACGTCGGGAACAAGATTTCCTCACACCATTTTGGAATCTCATCAGAACAATCAGTACATATTCCTTTACTGAATGATGCTATTTTTCTAAAACTCTTGGAATTGTCATACAATCTTACCCTATCACAGAGCTGGATCACTTTTTTTAAATTATGAAGTGATTCCCGGTACCTCCTCTTCACATCTGTTGTGGGAATCCCATGTCCTCCATCACGAACTCTTTGTTCTACTCTTTTTACAGCTAAATCCGCAGAATCCAAACCAACATATTTGAGATCAACAAAGTAGCCATATTCCCTTGCTCTCTCAATATTTCTGATAATACTGTGACCACATAATGTTGTCTCCTGATTAAATGACACACCACTATCAAAGAACTCTTTAATTCTTTTTACAGCAATTTTTCCAGCAGCAGATACATCATTCATATCTCGCCAAGAGCCGATTTCACGAACTATCTCATCGAGATTAACACGCGGAAGACTCCTATATTCATCATTCGTCTGATAGAGTGTTGTCTTACCTGCTCCGTTGACTCCAGCAAAAATTACATATAACTTCATCAAAACCTCTTTTCAGCTATTACTTGGCGTTGCTTCTGCTGCAATATACAATCTGTCACCGTTCGAATAAATCTTTTTTCCTCAATATCTTCAGTATTGATTACAATATCGTCTGCCTCATCAAAATTGATATCCTTACATATCTTATATAATTCATGTATCGCTTCTTCCTTTGACATTTTATCACCTTCTTCCCAAAAGTGTTTTTAACATCACATAAAGAGCACTCCGGGTTTCACCAAAGTGCTCAAAAACTACCATCCTATTTATCCATCGACTTCAACGTCGGGAACAGTATCACATCCCTGATCGCCGGCTGGTTCGTGAGCAGCATCACGAGTCTGTCTATACCATATCCGATACCGCCTGTCGGGGGCATTCCGATATCAAGGGCGTTTAGGAAGTCTTTGTCTGTGTGATTGGCTTCCTCATCACCTGCTGCGAAAGCCTCCTCCTGCGCGGCGAAGCGCTCGCGCTGATCGATCGGGTCATTTAGCTCTGAATAAGCGTTGCACATCTCACGACCGTAGATGAAAAGCTCAAATCTCTCAACAAGCGAAGGATCTTCGGGCTTTTTCTTGGTAAGAGGTGATATCTCTATCGGATGATCCATCACAAATGTAGGCTGTATCAGATGCTCCTCGACATACTCATCGAAAAACATGCTGATGATATCGCCTCGTTTATGACGCTCCTCGAATTCTATATGGTGCTCTTTTGCAAGAGCCTTTGCTGCGTCATCATCCTTGATCTCATTGAAATCAACATCGGCGTATTTTTTGATCGCATCGATCATCGTGATGCGCTCAAACGGCTTGCCAAGGTCTATCTCGACATCCTGATATGTGATCAGTGTTTTTTTGCAAACCTTTTCGGCTACATATCTGAACATATTCTCTGTCAGATCCATCATTCCGTGGTAATCAGTATATGCCTGATACAGCTCCATCAGGGTAAACTCAGGGTTGTGTCTGCCGTCAGTTCCCTCGTTTCTAAATACCCTTCCTATCTCGTAGACTTTTTCAAGTCCTCCGACGATCAACCTTTTGAGATAGAGTTCCAAAGATATACGCAGGTTTCTGTCCTCGTCAAGTGCGTTGTAATGCGTAGTAAACGGTCTTGCAGCCGCTCCGCCCGCATTTTCAACGATCATAGGAGTCTCAACTTCCATAAATCCCTGTCCGTCCAAGTATTCTCTGATCGCACGGAGGATCATAGATCTCGCAATAAATGTATCCTTGACTTCTTTGTTCATGATCAGATCCAGGTATCTCTGGCGATAGCGCAGATCTGTATCGGTGAGTCCGTGGAATTTTTCCGGCATCACCTGGATTGTTTTCGACAAAAGCACGATCTTTGAAGCGTGCACGCTGGTCTCACCGGTTTTAGTCTTGAACACCTCACCCGTGATCGCATATATATCACCGATATCCGCTTTTTTGAATACCTTGTAATCCTCTTCTCCTACATTATCTCTGGCAACATACGCCTGGATATCTCCCTTCAGATCGCGAACCTTGCAAAACGAAGCCTTTCCCATCACGCGCTTGGTCATCATACGACCGGCAACCGTGACTTCCTTGCCCTCAAGTTCGTCGAAATTGTCAAGTACATCCGTAGAGTGATGTGTCACATCGCACTTTGTTATCGCAAACGGATCTTTACCCGCCTCCTGAAGCGCTGCAAGCTTGTCGCGCATTACCTGCTGTAACTGGTTGATATTTTCTTCAGCCATTTTGTTCTTAAACCTCCATAATGAGAATACCGGTACAAAATCATACCGGCTCTCATTTTTTCTGTATTAATTTTTATTGGATTATTTTTTCTCAAAATCTACAACCTTATATTTGATGACACCTACCGGCGCCTCAACCTTGACTGTAGCACCTTTTTTCGCACCCATAAGTGCCATACCGAGCGGTGACTCGTTTGAGATCATCCCCTCAAGACTGTTTGCCTCAGTAGAACCTACAATCTTGAACTCCATTTCCTCTTTGAGCTCCATATCCTTGACCTTGACTGTGCATCCCATCGAGATCACGGTACCATCGCTCTCGTCCTCATAAACCTCAGCGTTTTTGAGGATTTTTTCTATCTGCTCGATACGAGACTCGATATCTCTCTGCTCGTCTTTGGCCGCATCGTACTCAGCGTTCTCCGACAAGTCTCCGAGTTCTCTGGCCTCTTTGATCTTTTGCGCAACTTCCTTACGTCTGTTGACCTTCAGGTCATGCAGCTCGTCCTCGAGTTTTTTCAATCCTTCGCTTGTGAGCAACTGTTTTTTTGCTTCTGCCATGCCAGGCACCTCTCTTTCAAAAAAATCAAAAATTATTATAGATTAAAAATGTTCCCGTGTCAATCCTATTCGCCTGCTTTTGCTGTTATGATCCAAGGAGCGGGCTGGTTCTCAAACACATTTTTTGAAGTAAGCTTCGACACAGCCACCTGGATGATCGTGATGTCCCTGATTCCGTACTTTTCAAGCTTATCTCTCAATGAAGCCGCAACCATGAAGTCAAGTGTGTAGATGACAAACTCCATTTTCGGATTGCGTTTCAGCAGGTACTCGATCTCCTGTTCCATACTCGCCGACGCCACAAGCATCGTAGTATCGGGTATAGGAAGATCATCCATTGTGTCCGGTCCGACGTGATCTATGATCGTCACTCCCGCAAGTCCGAACTGATTGATATTCTCCTCAAGTGTTTCTCTGTCGCGCTCTTTGTATTCTACAGCTGTAACAGAGCCATCACCCGTTATCATAGCCGTTTCAACAGCTATCGACGCCCCGGAGATGATGCAGAAATTTTTGCTCTCATCTATCTGCATTTTTGACAGGATCACGGACCTTATCTCAGAGCCAACATACTTAACTGACCCAGAATAAAACTTTTTGTTGTCCATTCCGAATTTGATCGTGCTTCTCGCGTTCGGATTAAGTACGATCATCCCCGCCGATGCGTTGATCCCGCGGTTTATCATATTGGATACCTTGTCGCGCTTTATCTCGCCGACAGGCTCTGATCCCTCGTTGTATATAACCTCACAATCGCCAAGTCCGACATTCCACATTTTGTAAAAAATGTCCATATCGCCGGCTTCTGTGAATACAAGTACGCAACGATGCGCCTCGACCGTAGGGATCAAGTTTTTGTTCTTTCTCGTTATGTCAAGGATTTTTACGTGCTCCAGATCAATGTCAGTATTGTCAGCAAAATACTGAAGCCACGATATCACATGACTGTTTCCGAACAACCTTTCCTCCATATATCACACCTTCCCTTCTATAATTATCTCTTTTTTTATCAAAAATGATCCGATAGCCTTTTCACGCAAACATTTTTCTCCTGACGGATCTATCATTTGCACTTATTCAAAAGGTCTTCCCATCTTTTGTCAACATACTCCTGAGCAGCCTCGATCGTCCACTCATTACCCGGCTTGAAGCAATGTGAAAATCTTCCCTGAAGCTTCATAAACTCTTCTACCGGAAGCTTGTGTGACGGCTCGTATGTGAGTCTGTACTCTCCCTCGACAACCTCATATATAGGCCATACACAGGTCTCTATCGCCATCTTGCAGATATGCTGCAGATCCTCAGCCGGATACTGCCAGCCTCTCGGACACGGCGTAAGGACATTGACAAATGTCGGCCCCTCAACATATATGGCTCTGTGAGCTTTCTCGTGAAAGTCTTTCATATTTGAAAACAGCGTAGTCTGCGCTACATACGGACTTCCGTGTGATACCATGATCTGTGTGAGATCTTTTTGATCCTGCTTTTTCCCGACCGACTCTATACCGGCAGGTGTAGTTGTAGCAGAGGCAAATGGCGGTGTAGCCGATGATCTCTGTGTACCTGTATTCATATACGCATTGTTGTCATAGCAAAAATATGTAAAGTCTGTTCCTCTCTCAAACGCTCCCGAAAGCGACTGGAATCCGATATCATAGGTTCCACCGTCACCACCGATAGCGAGGATTTTGACATTTTTGTCCTCGGCGATATCTCCTTTTTTCTTTTTCGCCTTGTATGCCGCCTCAACACCCGATGCAGTTGCTGATGCGTTTTCAAATGCCGTATGGATATAGCTGTCTGACCAGGATGTGTACGGATACTGGAACGATGACACCTCCAAACATCCGGTAGCGTTACAGATAACTGCCTTATCCTCAGCGTTTACCGCACGCATCATAGCGCGGCAAACTATACCGGCGCCACACCCTGCACAAAGCCTGTGCCCCGGATGGAAACGCTCCTCCTTCGTCATCTCCTGTCGTAAATTGTAAGCCATTTTATTCCTCCATATAAATTAATTCCACATTTAAGCACGCGATTTTTCAGCGCTTAAATGACGATTTATACTATTTTTTGTTTTGCTTCTTTTTTCTGATGATCAATTTGCTTGCTTTATGATCGTTTTCTGATCAATTGAAATCCTTGCCTCTCTGGCCGATGTGGACATACGCAGGTCCAACCTCACCGCCTTTTGCGATGCCGTCAAGTCTCTCAAATACTTCTGTTGCGGCATCCACGGTGAAATCTCTTCCTCCGAGTCCGTATACAATATCGATCACTTTCGGTCTTGTGTCGAGGTTGATGAGCGCTCCCGCTGTCTCTGCAAAAAGCGGTCCGCCGCAAGCCGAAAAGCCTTCTGACTTATCCATCACCGCAACAGCCTTGCAGTTTTTGAGTTCTGCAGCAATCTCCTCTGCCGGGAACGGTCTAAACACTCTGATCTTGATAAGTCCCGCTTTTATGCCTTTTTCACGGAGCTTATCTACTGACATTTTTGCTGTTCCTGCAGATGAACCGATGATAACCATCGCAATCTCGGCATCCTCCATACGGTAGCTCTCAAAAAGCCCGTACTTCCTGCCAAATGTTTTTTCAAAATCAGCCGCCACATCAAGTATCACCTGCTTGGCATTTTTCATGGCGTAGCTCTGTGCCACTCTCGCTTCCATATAGTATGGTGATATACCGTACGGTCCAACCGCAAGCGGGTTTTCTTCCTTCAAAAGATAATTCTCCGGATGATACTCGCCCACGAAGCTTTTAACTGCGGCATCCTCTTCTATTTCGATATTCTCTATAGCGTGCGATGTGATGAATCCATCCTCGCAGACCATAAGCGGAAGTCTGACATCGGGATGCTCTGCGATGCGGTGTGCCATGAGGTAATTGTCATAGACCTCCTGGTTGTTTTCAGCATAAAGCTGGATGAATCCCGAATCTCTCTCTGCCATCGAATCCGAGTAATCGTGGTTTATATTGATCGGTCCGGTAAGCGCCCTGCAGGCTACCGCAAGAACTATCGGCTGTCTGAGCGAAGCCGCCACATACAGCACCTCGTTCATATAGGAAAGCCCCGCCGATGATGTAGCTGTGACAGCTCTCACTCCCGCTGCCTCCGCACCGAGGCAGGCTGACATAGAACTGTGCTCACTCTCCACGCAGATAAACTCCGTATCAACTTTTCCATCCGCCACATATTGTGCGAAATACTGAGGGATTTCTGTTGACGGTGTAATGGGAAACATCGCAAACACATCCGGATTTATCTGTCTCATCGCCGTCGCGATCGCTTCATTACCTGATAATCTTTCTCTTATGCTCATTTTAACTTCTCCTTACCTTCAAGCTGAAAGCCTGATTTTTCAGTCCGCCCAGGATATCGCCTGGAACGGACATACCTTTAGGCAGATACCACAGCCCTTGCAATGATCGAAATCAAAATCGGTTCGCTTTCCATCAACCACAGGAATCGATGCATCCGGGCAATACGGCGTACACATCAGGCATTGCTTGCATTTTTCGGGATCCCATACCGGAGTCCTCGATCTCCACTCACCGGTCTTGGTAAGCTCTGAGGTTCCCGGCTCGTAAATCTCACATCCAATGGTCATGTCCTGCCATTCTATGTTTTCATGTATATCAGAAGCTTTTGTTTTCACTTGCTCTCCTCCATTCAAATTATATGTATTGGAACGTTTTTCGTCATCCGATCAGTGCAGCCGGCGCCGTTCATTGTTATGTCATCAACGCAACAGCACTCATTATTCTATGGTTGTCTCATAAAAATGTACCATTTTTCGGTTTTTACAGTATGTTGTGTTTATTCTTGATTTGATTATATCATCTTGTGTTAAACTTTTATTTATTCCTGAACCTCGTCCATCGAACGCTTCAGACATTTCAGGTTTCCTTCGATAACCTGAGGTTTTTTTGCAAACTTATGTGAGAACGAATCCTCCATCTGCTTCAAGAAGGCCTCTTTTTCCACGCAGCCACTCACTTCAACAACAGCTGCAAGCATAGGGGTGTTTGGAAAATACTTGCCCAGGCAGTCTATAGATATTTTTCTGGCATCGATAGTACATACTCTGCCCTCATATCCCTTCAGATGAGGTTTGATCTCCTCAGGTTTTTTGCTTGTATTCACGATGATCGCTCCATCCGGATTGAGCCCTGCAGTCACGTCCACACTCTCAATAAGCGTCTCATCAACAACTACCACATAATCAGGGTCATAGATGTTGGAGTGCACCGGACATCTTTCCTTTGATATCCTGTTGTATGCAGTTATCGGAGCTCCCGATCTCTCCGGACCGTACTCCGGGAACGACTGCACATATGCCCCCGTAAAAAATGCCGCGTCAGCAAGCAGCTGAGATGCGGTTTTGGCACCCTGTCCTCCGCGGCCGTGCCAGCGGATCTCTATCATGTCTTTCATTGTTCCACCTTTTCCTCGTTTTTTAGCTTCAAATTGATGTATCTTTCACAACAACGCTTCATATTATAGTGCAAATAGAGTTCTATGTCAACTCAAACAAAATTATATATATTCTCTTTTTGCGTAGCGAGCACGATCGGGTCTCCGACGTGAAGGATATAGTCGGCGCTGAATTCCGATGTAAGCTTGCCGTCCGAGCCTGCAACAGCTATTATTGTGATTCCCATTTTTTTGTGGATGTCAAGCTTTGCGATGGATTTGCCGTTCCAGCCATCCTCTACATGGACTTTTATGATGCAAAGACCGTCTCCAAGGTCGGTATACTCCATAAAGTCATCTGAGATCAATGCTTTCGCCATTCTGAGAGCTGACTCATCCTGCGGGATGACAACCTCATCAGCTCCGACTTTTTTGAGCACCTCTACCGAACGATGTCTGTCAGCAGTAGCTATAACCCTCTCAACGCCTGATTCTTTGGCGATCATGATACAGGTGATGCTTCCCTCAAGATCTCCTGCCAGGTCAACGATAGCCACATCTATGTTGTCAAGTCCTATCTCTCTGAGCGCCTTGGAGTTTGTCATATCAAATGAGACCGCAGAAGTGAAACGGTTTCCTATATCGTCTATTTTTTCCATGTCGGAATCAGCCACCAAAACCGTCGCACCTGTTTTTGCGATAGTATCCGCAACCCTCATTCCGTATCTTCCAAGTCCCAAAACAGCATAGTTTTTTTCGCCTACCATACGATTTTCCTCCCTATCCTATGATAAACCGCCCTTTCGCAGAGCGATAATTATTCTTACTTTTTCCTCCGGTATTGAAAAACAGGGCCATCGAAATTGGTCCTATCCTTCCCAGATACATGGCTATGATAATGATGATGCGCCCCGCGAGATTTAAGTTAGGCGTAAGTCCCCTACTCACACCCACGGTACAGATTGCACTCAACACCTCATACAATGCATCGGTTATATCTACATTCTGAGCTATGACCAACGCCATTGTGAGCATCATAGTCATCAAAAAGTGGACGATCACAATAGCATTTGCTTTTCGTATAAGCTCATCGGAGATCCTTCTTCCAAGCACATCAACCTCGTACTTGCCTCTGATAAATGCAACAGCATTTATGATCACCACATACGCCGTTACGGTTTTGACACCTCCTGCGGTCCCGACCGGTGATCCTCCGATGAACATAAGCATATCACCTATCAGCGAGGACGATTCGCGCATGCCCGCCTGCGAAAACGTGGTAAATCCGGCTGTCCTGTATGTGACTGATTGAAATGTACTGTTTAGCGCTTTTTGCCAGACAGGCATATTTCCTATGGTTTTAGGGTTGTTCCACTCAAGTATCAGTGTAAATATCGCACCAAACAATATAAGGAACACCGTCAAACGCAAAACGAGCTTTGTGTGCTCACCCGAGCCCTGACGGTCTTTGTTTCTTTTCCAAATCCTACTATATGTAAATCCCAGGTCAAACCACACGATATATCCGATACCGCCGGCAACGATCAAAAACATGGTAACGACCAGCACCAAAGGTTTGTCGTGAAAGCTTGCCAGACTGTCAGGCCCCATGATATCAATTCCCGCATTACAAAACGCTGAGATAGATGTAAAAATAGCATTTTTGATGCCGTGAAGCACACCAAATCGCGGGATGAAAGCAAAAAGATATCCGATAGCACCCAGAAGCTCAACCGTCAGCGTCCCTACAAACACTCTGTAGATAAACGGCGCGACTCCTCGCATACTCTCAAGATTGAAAGAGTCCTTCAGAAGCATAACGCCCACAAATGATTTTCTCCTGCGGGCCGCCACGACAGTAAGAGAAACAATGGAGATGATACCGATACCGCCAAGCTGTATCAAAAACAGGATAACTGTTTTTCCAAACGCACTCCAATAGCTGTAGGTATCAACGACAACAGAACCGGTCACACACACGCTGGTAGTCGATGTAAAAAGCGCCGTAGAAAAATCCGGCACCTCCCCCGAAGCGGTTGCGATCGGCAGCATAAGCAGTATTGCTCCCAAAAGTATCAACCCCAGAAACCCCAATGGAATAATCTGTGTTGATGTTAAACGTATTTTTTTAGACATAACGACATTCTAACACATGTAATAATAATTGTACAGCGTCTTCTCTTTTTTTTGAAAAAAGTAGGAGGTACAGGCGACTGCCTGTAACCCCCACTTCAAGTTTACATATTTTTTCCTATCAGGCATTATGCATAGAGCTCAACAAGCTTTTTCAAATGCTCGTATCTTGCTTTTGCAGCTTCCTCTGACTCTGCGAAGAGCTTCTCCGCACGATCCGGGAACGGCTTGATAAGTCTTGTGTATCTTGCCTCGTTGTTCAGGAAGTCCTGATATCCGGCGAAGTCTACACCCTTCTCTGATGAGAATGTAAATGGATTCTTGCCCTCAACCTTAAGTGCCGGGTTGAATGAGAAGAGATTCCAGTATCCGGCTTTGACAGCTTTCTTCATCTCATCCTGGCAGTGGTTCATACCACCCTTAGCGATTCCGTGGAGCTCGCAAGGTGCATAACCGATGATAAGTGAAGGTCCGTTGTAAGCCTCAGCCTCAGCGATAGCTTTTACAGCCTGTGCCGGGTTAGCTCCGAGTGCGATCTGTGCTACATATACATATCCGTAGCTCATAGCGATCTCGGAAAGGCTCTTTTTGCCGATCTCTTTTCCTGCTGCAGCAAACTGGCAAACCTCACCGATATTTGATGCTTTTGATGCCTGTCCACCTGTGTTGGAGTACATCTCAGTATCGAATACCATTACGTTTACATTCTCGCCTGATGCAAGCACGTGGTCGAGACCACCAAATCCGATATCATATGCCCATCCGTCACCACCGAAGATCCAAACGGATTTCTTTGACAGATAGTCTTTCTTAGCAAGGATTTCTTTGCTCTTGTCGCATCCGCAAGCCTCAAGTGCTTTGATAAGTGCATCGGCTGCAGGACCGTTTTCTCTTGTGTTATCTTTGGTCTCGAGATATTTTTCAATAGCCTCTTTAACCTCAGGTTTAGCACCGTCTTTCATCTCTTCGAGCTGCTCGATAAGCTGATCTCTTAAGTATTTCTGTCCAAGATACATTCCAAGTCCGTGCTCAGCGTTGTCCTCGAAAAGTGAGTTTGACCAAGCCGGTCCTTTGAGTGAGTCTTTGTTGACTGTGTACGGTGCTGTAGCTGCAGGGTTACCCCAGATGGATGAACATCCTGTAGCGTTTGATACAAACATATGCTCACCGAAAAGCTGTGTGATAAGTCTTGCATATGAAGTCTCGGCACAACCTGCACAAGATCCTGAGAACTCGAGGAGCGGCTGGTTGAACTGGCTTCCCTTCGGTGTTGTATCAGCAAAGCCTGAATCATCTTTCTTGCCAACATTTGCAACGAGGTAATCAAATACCGGCTGCTCGTCTGCCTGTGATTCCTGAGGAACCATCTTGAGTGCGTCATCCGGTTTCGGACAAACAGTTACACACTCGCCGCATCCCATACAGTCAAGCGGTGAAACGCTCATTGTAAACTTGTATGCTCCTGCCTTTGGCTTCATATCTGAAACCTTGATCTGTGAAGGAGCTGCGCTTACCTCTGCCTCTGTCATAAGGAAAGGACGGATGGTAGCGTGTGAGCAGACAAATGCACAGTTGTTACACTGGATACAGCTGTCAGGATTCCATGTCGGAACCATAACTGCGGTACCACGCTTCTCGTATGCTGAAGCTCCTGTTACGAACTGACCGTCCGGATTGTCGATAAATGCTGATACCGGAAGGCTGTCTCCGTCCATTTTTGAGATAGGCTCAAGGAGGTCTTTGACAAGCTTAACAACCTCAGGACGACCTGTAAGCTCTTTTGCAGGTGCATCCGGAGCAGGATTTTTCCAAGAATCCGGGACTTCAACCTTGTGTACTGCATCTACTCCGGCATCGATTGCTTTGTAGTTCATCTCTACGACAGCATCACCTTTTTTGGAGTATGATTTCTTTGCAGCTTCTTTCATAAATGTAACAGCTTCATCGATAGGCATTACATCAGCGAGCTTGAAGAATGCTGACTGAAGGATCGTATTTGTACGTTTGCCCATTCCGATCTCGATAGCCTTGTCGATAGCGTTGATAGTGTAAAGCTGGATATTGTTATCAGCGATGTATTTTTTCGCTTCTGCATTCAGATGCTTCTCGAGCTCTTCATCTGACCACTGGCAGTTGATCATAAATACTCCGCCCGGTTTTACATCCTGAGCCATCTTCATTCCCTGTGTGACATATGCAGGGTTGTGGCAAGCCACGAAGTCAGCCTGGTTGATGTAGTATGGACTCTTGATCGGGTTGTCTCCGAAACGAAGGTGAGAAATAGTCACACCACCTGTTTTCTTTGAGTCATACTGGAAGTAAGCCTGGATATATTTATCAGTATGGTCACCGATGATCTTTGTTGAGTTTTTGTTGGCTCCGACTGTACCGTCTCCACCAAGTCCCCAGAATTTGCACTCTTTTGTTCCCGGTGCAGATGTGATCGGTGCAGGCTTAACCTCAGGAAGTGAAAGATTTGTAACATCGTCTACGATACCGATAGTAAATCTCGGCTTCGGAGAATCTTTCTTGAGTTCCTCGTAGATGGCAAATACTGATGACGGCGGTGTATCCTTGGAACCAAGTCCGTAACGACCACCTGTAAGGATGATGTCATTTTTGCCTGCCTCACGAAGTGTTGTAGCAACATCGAGGTAGAGAGGATCTCCGAGTGATCCCGGCTCTTTTGTACGATCGAGCACTGCGATCTTCTTTGCAGTATCAGGGATAACCTTGAGAATTGCCTCTGATGACCAAGGACGATACAGGCGAACCTTGATAAGTCCGACTTTCTCACCTTTGGCTGTGAGGTAATCAATAACCTCTTCAGCAACGTCACAGATAGATCCCATAGCGATGATGACTCTGTCTGCGTCCTTTGCTCCATAGTAATTGAACAGACCATAATCTGTTCCGAGTTTTTCATTAACCTTCTTCATGTACTTCTCAACTACTGCCGGAAGTGCGTCGTATGCTTTGTTGCAAGCCTCACGATGCTGGAAGAAGATATCACCGTTCTCATGTGAACCACGAGCTGAAGGATGCTCAGGATTGAGTGCGTGTTTACGAAACTCCTCAACTGCATCCATCGGGCACATTTCTTTGAGATCTTCATAATCCCATTTTTCTATTTTCTGAATCTCATGTGATGTACGGAATCCGTCAAAGAAGTTGATGAACGGAACTTTGCCCTCGAGAGCTGCAAGATGTGCAACAGGGCTCAGGTCCATAACCTCCTGTGGGTTGGTCTCAGCAAGCATTGCGAAACCTGTCTGACGGCAGGCATACACATCACTGTGATCACCAAAAATGTTCAATGCGTGAGTAGAAACTGTTCTTGCTGATACATCGAATACGCAAGGCAACATCTCAGCTGCGATCTTGTACATATTCGGGATCATAAGAAGAAGTCCCTGAGAAGCTGTAAATGTTGTAGTAAGGGCTCCTGTTGCAAGTGAACCGTGAACTGTACCTGCAGCTCCGGCCTCAGACTGCATCTCGATAACCTTTACAGTGCTTCCGAAAATGTTTTTCTGTCCTGCTGCTGACCACATATCTACAGAGTCTGCCATAGGACTGGACGGTGTGATAGGATAAATACCTGCTACTTCAGTGTATGCATATGCTACATGAGCAGCGGCGGTATTTCCGTCCATTGACTGTTTTGCTCTAGCCATAAGTTACGATACCTCCTTAAAAAAGTCATATTGTCTACATTTTAGCACTTTGACACAAAAATATCAAGATTTATTTTAGGGAATTTTCGGGAATTTTTCTCTTGACTTTTGTGTAAATCGTGTGTATAATGAGTGTATGTTGTGTGTGGTTAGTGTGTTATGTGTGCGTATAAATTACACATTGTGTTGCACCGTACTGCAGAGAAAAGTACGCAACTATGCGGTTTATAGGAATGTTAAAGGGGTAGTTATGAAAAAAAGGATCAATATCACTCTTGAAGATGATGTGGTAAAGCGCGTTGATTATTACGCAAACAACCACTATACCAGCCGATCCGGCGCGATCACGATGCTTATCGTTGACGCCACTGATGACTACACGGTGACCGCAACAAAAAAACCGAGAAAAACGGAGAAAGCAAAGTGAAAGCCGAAGCTCAGTACATGATAGAGGGCACAGCTGTAAGGATCGTTGACACCGGACGACGCATCAGGGTGATCAATGTCGAACAGCACAACGCCAAACAATACTTCATAAAAACTCTGATGATAATCATCATCTCAGCCGCTCTCGCACTGACTTCATCTTTATTTTTGGTCGATCACACTCATACAAAAGTCCTTCTCGACAAAAAAATCTACACTCTGAAAACCCAGATAGAAACACTCGAACACGAAAACGCCGTGCTCGAAAAGCATATAGAAGATGACAATCCCGTAAACTATGAAAAGATATTAAAAAAAGCCCATCTGATGGGGATGGACTTTCCTACCAAAGACAGAGTCGAAACCTACAAATTCAGAAAAGGCTCTGCCATCAGGCTATATGAAGAGTAAAAAAGGATTCGGTTCTCCTCCTTCGCCGAATCAAAAAAATACTCCCGGGGCGCCCACCCCGGGAGATTTTTTTCATGCAGCTTTCTGCTGATTTCCTCGACTTATGCAAATTGGTTTGGCAGGGCAGTTTCACATCTGGAAATCAAAATGTCCTCCAACCGGTGGTTTGTTGTCCGTCGCCTGTATCTCGTCCCAATTGACTCCCTTGATCTTTTCGATCAGCTCATCAACGGAATTTGCGGTGACTGTGGTGCGCTTAACCTTTTCATCAGGTTTCATGAAATCCGGTCTGTGACCTTTTACACCATCAGCATTCTCACGGCGTGCTTCGATGCTTTCTTTTATGCGCTCCTGCTCCTCAGCTTTTTGCTCTTTGGCCGCCTCAGCTTTTTTCGCCTGCTTTTCATCAGCTTCTTTGGCCTCTGCGGCTCTTGCCTCGCGTTCTTTTGCAAGGGCTTCACGACGGCTTTCCGATATCTGCTCAAGCTCTGCAAACATACTCATAGAGCCATCATCATTGAATGTGATCCCAATCTTTTTGACCTCGGTCTCACCGTCCTCTTCAAGCTGGTCTTTGATATCGGCGATCTGAGCAGTCGCTTTGTCGATCATATCTGTATACTTGGTCTTGGTATCCTCATCATTTGCCATAGCCTCCAAAGTCTCAGGATCTATGAGCACACTGAAATCTTTGGTGCCTCGCGAGAGGTATTTTTGCGCTTCCTCATCGGAACTGTAGTTAGCTATAAAAAAGTCCATGTTGCCGTACTTTTGCTTCAGCTCCTCGAGTAACGCTTTTGCTTTGTCACTTAGCTTGACATCCGTGTCGATCCCGGCCTTGTCTGCTTTGTTCGTCTTGTCATTTTTCGCAGTACGAAGCTTGTCCTGCTCCTCAGCTTTTTTTGCAGTCTTGTCCGCATCGGCCTTTTGTTTACGGTTCAAAGCGTTCATCATCGTATTTTGATAAGCCCCGAACCCATTGATCTTGGTCATAAATAGCCCTCCTTTGCTATTATTTTAATTATAAAAAATGCCCCGAAAGTCGTTCAACGTATATCCCAAATTGTTTTTTGCAAACGGCTTTTCATGCACCTCGTTATCT
>CAMVCQ010000036.1 GCA_947166015.1 uncultured Lachnospiraceae bacterium | reverse complement strand
GTATGTAAATTTGGACACCACGACCAAGCAAAACCATGATATAATCTACATTGTATGTTTTGTGCTATGTGCTCGTTACCGGATTTGCAAAAGCAGCGTGGAGGGATTTCGATTATGAAAACAAAAATCAGAACGATTGTAATATGTATGTGCTTTGTGCTGAGCATCGGGCAAGTTATTCATCCGTATGGAAGGTTTTCCCTATCATATGCAAAAAAAGCCACAAAAAAGCTTACTATATCAAAAAAGAAAATGACATTAAAAGCAGGTGCTACAAAAAAGCTGACTGTAAAGACCAAAAAGAAGGTCAATTGGGTGAGCGACAACCAGAATGTGGCTAGTGTGTCATTAAATGGTGTTGTACGTGCAGAGGGAGAAGGAGTTACATATATCCGGGCAACATCAGGTAAGAAGAAAGCCGCCTGTAAAGTCACGGTTTGTGATCCGGCTGTAAAGGCATTGAAAAACGTAGAAAAGGAAGTAAAAAAACGCCGGAAAGAAATACTCGATGACAAAACTCAGGTCGATGTTTCCGGAACAAAGTACTATGTTTCGTCTTCCACGGGTGATGACGCGAATGACGGTCTGTCACCTGCAAGTCCTTGGAAAACCGTTGATAAAGTAAACAGCACTGATCTGATCAAACCCGGAGACGGCGTATATTTTAAGAGAGGCGACATATGGAGAGGCATGATTATCAAAGCAACCGTAGATAATATCACTTTTTCTGCATATGGAGAAGGTGAAAAACCGCGGTTTTATGGTTCGCCTGAAAACGGTGCAAATCCTTCAAATTGGACACTCAAGCCGGGAACAGATAACATCTGGGTTTATCACAAAGAAATGGGTTGTGTATCCATGGCTGTATTGAATGACGGAAAGCAGATTGCGGTAAAATCGAAAGTTTTCTGGGATAATGGGAAATATTATAAAGAGGGAACAAATACTCCATTTGACATTAATGAATTAGAGGACATTCAGATTTTTCCGGATATTGACTACACACCCAGGTTGAATGACCCAAGATTCAGATCACCACAAGGATACCTGATAGCACTTGATGTCCTTGAAACTGTAAACTCACATTATCAAACTGTAAACTCGCTTAAGGGAAAACTCTATATGCGATGCGATAAGGGAAATCCCGGTAAAGTGTTTGACTCCATCGAGTTTTCTGTGGGAATAGGGATGATGTTTGGATCTGGAGATGTTGTAAACAATCTTGCCGTGTTCTATGTTGGCGATAATGGAATGACCGGAAAAGGATGGGGCGAAGGTACAGAAGGCATACACGTTCAGAATTGCGAGATTGCGTTCTTTGGGGATAATTATGACTGGTTTATACCAGAGGTACAATCCGGCGTAGATGGCGGAGAAGGAATAATGCTTCAAAACAAGGGAAGCGCATATAATAACTATATCCATGACAGTCAGGAGGGCGTATTAACAGTTGAAACCGGAGGCGGAGGTTTGGACTCGTCAGATGGAAAGTTTACCGGAATCAGAGTTAACCATAATCTCTTTGTAAACAACAGCGGAGGGATGAAAGCATTCAATTTCCTTGAAAAAGACACCGGATTGGATTTTTCGGATATTCTGTTTAATGATAACATCTCATATAAAACCGGATATAATAATTATTTCTTTGACTGCACGGAGATAGATGGCGGAAGTGTCAGCATCGGGTTTTTCTCAGACCGAGATCGCGTAAAGAATATAAGATTCACAAACAACACTTTTGCACTTTCATTTCCTAACTTTATCCATTTCAGAAGAGATAAGCCGGCTGGAATTACATTTGAGAATAACACATATATCCAACTTAGTAATTTGGATATCCTTGCCTTGTCAAACACAGAAGAGTTTGGCGATGAGTTGATATACACCGTAGAAAACAAGAGCAAATGGAAAGATGCTTTTGATTATATCGGAGACACATCGGATAAGTTTTATGTATACAACAAAAATCGTGCAACGCTTGAGATGGACATTGCAAAAGAATGTGGATTGATCACGAGAAAGGTCAAAAACTTCAATAACACAGTCAACGAGAAAGAATGGCGAAAAATCGTGGAAAGATTGATAAACGCTATCGATCCCTCAATAAATAAACAGTGGGAAGAAAAGCTATCAGAAAATCCTCAGCCGTCAAAAATCACCCTTGAAGGTGCAGCGTTTTATCTATTTAAGCTTCTTGATATCGTTGATTCCCATAAGTGGAATCAGCCGTACTGGATAATACTCTACCTGGGAGATATGTATGGATACGATCATCTGAAGGATAAACCACTCACATACGAATTCGCTGCAAAACTTGTGGTTAGGTTTTATAATCAGTACGTTGACCTGAATAATTTCAGAGCGTATCTGCGATAAACCATTGATTTTCATGAGGATATGAGAGATACTTCACCGAGGTATCTCTCTTTTTTAGTATGACGGGCATGTCCCGAACCTTATATATCTAAAGTATTATTCAATGCAGGAGATATATCAAAGGACTCGCTGATGAGACTGTTGGTTCTGGCTCTGTTAAGGAAACCTTCGATCATATCATCTGTCATCTTGGAATAAGTAAGTGGCGTGAGTGTATACTTGGCTTCGCCGTAGATCATCGCCAATTCTTTCCCAAGCTCCACATCTTTTCCGAAGTACTCTTCCATGGCAGCGTTCCAGACTTTAATTGCCGTATCACAATCAACACCAATATAGTGAGGGACAGCATCAGGGTTAAACTTTCCGACATGGATCATTCCCAGATATGAGCCACCTATATCCAAAAGCGGATGACCGTATCCTACATCTCCCATGTCGATAAACATCATCTCACCGTTCATGTACATGATGTTTTTGGTATGATAGTCACCGTGAAGCAGTGTATCTCTCTCATCCAGCTTGTCATAGACCTTCATGAGTTTTTCATGTTCCGCGTCAGTAAGGTATTTACCCATACCTTCGGCTCTGCTTCTGTAGATATCATTCATGTTTTTCAGCTTTTCCTTATCAGCATTTGTATGATGCAGTTCCTTGAGAAGTTTGCCCATGCCTGTTCCGAATTCCTCCGCTTTGTCAGGATGTTCCATGATCACCTCTGAAAGCGTCTTCGCATGGAGCATCTCGTACACGGCGCCGTATGAATCGCCTACCTTGGCTACATCGTATGAGATAGCTGTCGGAACTCCAGACAGAAATGCAGCTCTGGATATATTTCTCTCGTCTTCCACAACACTCATGGGGACACCGGGCACATATACCTTTATGATGGTCTCATCATCAAGACGGTAGACTTTTCCGTTGGCACCCTCGCCCACCACTTCGCATCCGTCTATGCTTATTTCCTTCAATCGCTTGTGTATATCAAGTATCTTGACAAATCCGGTAACTTCGAATATATCATATATCTCAGGAGAGACATCGACTACTGAGACTTCTGCTTTTATGGTCTTTTTCAGCTTTAAAAATGACCGTAGCCCTGCTGATGATATATACTCCAGTCCCGATGCATCGATCACTATATCTTCTCCAATATTAGCGTATTTTAACAGTTCTTCCTCGACTTCTCCTGCGTTGTTTGAGTCTACCCTTCCGCTTATGGCAAGTTTTCCATCATCGATCTTTTCTATCATAGTTGCCTCCGTTTGTAATAATTGGCAGATCACTTCATGGTCTACCGGACTTTTGCCTCATATGTGGGTGTCTTGCCTTTACGATCATCCTCCTGCATATTACAGCAAAATAAATAAGTTTCTTTCGTGACCTATTATCGCATATTCTGGGCTGTGTGTCAAATTGTTTATTGTGCCGGATTCAGAAAAAAAGTGCGGAAACTCAAGCAAGGAAATGAGCGGAAAAAACTCTTGCTAATACCGTATATTTGCGGTATAATGAAGGCGTCCATCAAAAATACTCTGGAAAGGATGAGTATATGCAGGCCCACAACTTACCTTCATTTATCACGGAAAAATACATAGTTTCTGAGCTTATATATACAAGCGACAGAACAGAGACGTATAAGCTTTACGACAGGAACGATTCAAACGATTCTGAGAATAAAGCATATCTTCTTAAGGTGCGCTGCAAAGAGGAGAAAACAACCGTAGATGCAGAGGAAAATGCCCTGAAAAAGCTTGAAGAGCAACAGATCGATGCGCCGCGTTTTGTGGAGAGAGTTGATGATTCTGATAAGTGCTACCTGATCCGTGATTATGTCGAAGGAAGGACTTTGCAGGAGTACGCTCAGATGCGGGGAGATATGACCGAAAGGGAGATCATAGGCATCGGTGTGACTATTCTTTCAAAGCTTATGACACTGCATTCGCTTTCCGATCCACTTATTCACAGAGATATTAAACCGAAAAACATTCTCATAACTGAAAATGAATTATACAGTGTTGGATCAGATAAAAATACCGGTATTTTTAATCCTTTAGTAAACGATATAATTCTTATTGATTTTGATACAACAAGAGTATATAAAGAAGACAAAACATCAGACACAGTGTATTTGGGAACAGTTGAAACAGCGGCTCCCGAACAGTACGGTTTTGATCAGTCGGATGTGAGAACAGATATATACGGTGTTGCAAAAACACTTATTTATCTCGCTACCGGATCCTATGATCCGGAGGAATTAAAGTATTATAATTACAGTAAAAAATTAAAAGAGCTACTCATTATTTCAACCAGTCTTGACAAATCTTTACGGCCATCTGATGCTCAGGATATGACACGCAGGCTCTTATCTGTTTTAAGGTCAGACAATCACAAAAAACTAATTCGCGGTATCGATATATACGACGGAAGATATACGGAAAAAAGGCGTATACTGGTGACAAAACCGAGAAAAATCCTCTATGGCGGGTTATTTTTCGCAGGCTTTGTTGCGGCGTTTGTCATGATATTTTTCCTTGGAGAGATCACGGGGAGAAAAGGGGCTATGGAGGCTACGGATTCTATGGCGGACGGTGCTCCATCGCCTACGCACAGACCGGATGAAAGAGTTGATTTCGAGGGCTCGGAAAGCATGAAAACTGCAATCTGCACATCTCTTGGGATAGATGAAAAAGATGCTGATAAGCTTACCTACAAAGATCTCGAGCCGATAGAGACACTCGCATGCATCGGAAACAAAAGCTACTCGGATCTGTACACATTCAATTACACCGACAGTGAGGAAACGCTTGTATATTTCAGGGACAGCTACGCTGAGACCGAAAGGGCGCTGGTGGAGCAGGGCGACATCAAATCAGCTGAGATTTTGCGCTATATGCCGAATCTAAACAAGCTATATCTGGTTCATCAAAAAATAGAAGACATCTCTCCTATAGCAGACCTCAGGCTCCGTGACCTGGCATTGGTTGATTGTCCGATATCAGATCTTTCACCGCTCAATAATCACGTTCGACTTGAGCAGCTGGTCCTCGGAAAAATAAACTGCGACGACGACTCATTTTTAGAAAAAATGCCGAAACTGGGCTTCCTGCAGTTAGTGGATATGACGGTTCCTACACTTAAATACATCGAAAATCTCGGTCTTGGAGAGCTTTGTCTGGATAAGACATTTGTCAGTGATGAAAGCTACGATGTTATATCGCGAATGAAATTTTTAAATTCGCTTGAGTTAAACTCAATGTCCGAAAAACAGATAAGTCTGATCGGTGGAAGCCCCACAGTTTTGAAACTGACGTTGCAGTGGGTAAATCTCCCGGATGGATTGCAGGCTATCGGAAGCTTTCCAGCGCTGAGAGACCTAAAGATAGCTACAGTGACTCTGGACTCTCTCGAGGGACTTGACAAGCTCGCGCCGAGATACCTGTACCCACCTGAAACGAAAGATACAAGCTGGATAAAAAACAGTACATTTGTAAAAGAAATGGAAATAACTCAGATGAAGCTAAAGGATTATACAATCCTTCAGGATTCCTCTTTGGAATATGTTTACGCTACGAAGGAGCAGCAGAAGGAGATGCGTAAACAGATCAAAAAACCTTCGTTTGAGATCAGAGATGTTTAGAAAAAGCGTTGGTTTTGATGCGTTTATCCTAGGAATTCTGATAAAAAAGCTTGAAAAATGAATGAAAACATGATATAGTCTTATGAGTTGCGGTTGTGATGGAATTGGCAGACATGCAAGATTTAGGTTCTTGTGCCGCGAGGCGTGTGGGTTCAAGTCCCACCAACCGCATATATTGTATAGTATGGACAAGAATAGGTGCTACCGAATATAGACGGTTAACCCTGTTAAGCGTTTAAATCATTAGACCGTCACACTTTTTCACGGGGCGTGGCGGTCATTTTATTGTCTGCGTCAACTATGATATAGTACAATTGATAATTGGAAGAAATTGTATGAGATGGCACAACATTGACGCGATACTGAAAATGAATACAGAAGGAAAAGGAGCAGTATGGCTATTTTTAAAAAGAAAAATAAACCGCTCGAATACGACAGACAAAAGTATAAGCCCGCGATAAAAGCGAGTATATGCACCGGTGAGCAAACAGCCGGTTTTATTGAAATAGAGAGCGGAAAGTTCAAGGATGATATGCTTGTACGCGGTGCAAACGATCTGTACATTTTTAAAGAAAAATACGGAATAACAGAAGAAATAGAAAAAATATATTAGTCACAATAATAGGAGGAAAAAAATGGCAAAGGTAAAAGAATTTGACAAGGGAATATTTGATCTTTTCAGCAAAAGATGGGCACTGCTTACTGCAGGAAAGCCCGGTGATTTCAACACTATGACAATTGGCTGGGGAGGCCTCGGAACACTTTGGAGTAAGCCTGTTGTGACCGTATACTCGAGAAAATCAAGGTATACGCATGAGTTTTTGGACAGAGAAGAATACTTCACTCTCAGCTTTTTTGGCGAGGACAAAAGAGAGATACTCGGAGTGCTTGGAAACAAATCCGGACGGGACATCGACAAGATCAATAACAGTGGACTCACTCCGAAAGCTATCGGTGATTCGGTGACATTTGAGGAGGCTGAGCTTACCATACTCTGCAAAAAACTATATATGAAAGAGCTTGATCTGCAGGCTATGCCCGATGATGTAAAAAAAACTTACTATGACAAGGATTCTTCGCATGATATGTACATAGGTGAGGTTATAGAAATTATAGAGTGAGCAGGGTGCATTTTTCTGAAGTCATATGATCAGGCGATGATATAGGTTGTGACAATAGGACAAAGAGAATCTGTTTATGATGTGTGATCTTTCAAATCGGTTGTAAAAGGAGATGCATATGAAAGAGTTGATAAGGGCGGCTTTTGAAGCCAGAAAGTACTCGTATTCTCCGTATTCGCATTTTGAAGTGGGAGCTGCACTAGAGTGTGAGGACGGTACTGTTTTCACGGGCTGCAATGTCGAAAACGCTGCGTACGGACCGTCGAATTGCGCCGAAAGAACAGCGATATTCAAAGCGGTAAGTGAGGGACAAAAAAACTTCAAAAGAATTGCAATAGTAGGTGGCAAAAAAGGAGAGTCCGTAGCGCCTGCTCCCTGTGGTGTTTGCCGTCAGGTGATGTCTGAATTCTGTAAGCCGGATTTCGAAATAATAATGGCAAAAACAGAGGATGATTATGAGGTTATGACACTTTCGGAACTGCTTCCTAAAGGATTTATTTTAGATGAATAATAATACAAAAAATATTCAAATTGATGATGATTTAAATCTTGCAATAATAGCCGATTCGGGACAGGCGTTTCGCATTAAATTGTTGAAAAACGGTTATTATGAATTTATAACAGGGGCTGAAATACTGTATATCAAACCCGGCGACGGGGACATTTTTAATATCAGTTGTACTGATGAAAAATGGAATGATGTATGGAAGCCCTATTTTGATTTTGGGAGAAATTATTCTGCGATCAGGGCCGAAGCAAAAGGAAAGCTGAAATTTATAGATGAGGCGATGGACTTCGGAAAAGGGATTAGGATACTGAAGCAGGATGCGTTTGAAATGCTGATCACTTTTATAATTTCACAGAGAAAAAGTATTCCTGCGATAACGACATCCGTCCAAAGGCTCTGCGAGAGATTTGGCGAGGTGATAGAGGATCATACGGGGCTGTCGGAAGGGACAGTGTACGCTTTCCCAACACCAGAGGCTTTGGCGGCGGCAGGAGAAAAAGAACTGTCCGAGTGCGGTCTGGGGTATAGAATGCCGTATGTATCAGGGGCTGCAAGGGCGGTAGCCGAGGGGAGTATAGACCTTGGAGCGTTGTATGAGCTTTCAGATGAGGAGCTGTTTGAAAAGCTTCTATCCATCCGAGGAGTTGGGAAAAAGGTGGCAAACTGCATCTGTCTTTTTGCGTATGCAAGAGTTGGAATGGTACCTATAGATGTCTGGATCGCCAGAGCAATAGAAAACGAATGCGGTGGGAAGTCACCGTTTGAGCTGTATGGCGAAAACGCCGGGATAATACAGCAATATGTGTTTTATTATGAAAGAATGAAAATTAAAATTTTATAGACATTTTTGCGAAAACATGCTACACTTAACGAGTGTAAAGAAACCTTTTCACGATTTTTGTGACAGAGAGGAGAAATGACAGTTGATAGATGCTGAAAGTACGAATATAGTAATTATTGAGCTTAATCAAAGCGTGATGGTGCGCGGGATCAAAAACCGCTTGGATGAACTGCATTTCAAGGTTATAGAGCTTGGAAACAATTTGTCGGAGATAAAAAGGTATTGTGGTAAGGTGCAGTTGTTTGTCCTGTATTTATCTGACTCTATTATCGATAATTCTGTATCCAAGTCCACGGTTGATGCTGTTCTTAAGGATGTAGAGATGCATAGGCAAAAGATGGTTTTAGTCGGAGAGAAGGACTATCTTGATGATATCTCAAAAAGAATGACAGGCTTGAAACATTTCGATCGTTTCAACCTGCCGATTGAAATGAGCAAACTTGGAAAAATGATTGAGGATGTACTGGAAACAGATGGAACCGCTGATGCAAAGAATATTTTGATCGTAGATGACGATCCGGATTATGCGAAGATGGTCAAGAGCTGGATTAATGAGGATTATACGGTCAATATCGTTACCAATGGTATGCAGACAATTAAATATATCTCCAAGAAAAAAGTAGATTTGATCCTGCTTGATTACGAGATGCCTATTGTGGATGGCCCCCAGGTATTTGAGATGATCAAGTCAGAGGAGGATTCAAAGAATATCCCGGTTGTGTTCCTTACCGGAAATGGTACCAGGGAGGGTGTTCTCAGAGTGATGCAGCTGGAACCGGCCGGATATTTATTAAAGGGCGCATCAAAGCAGGAACTCCAAGATAAGATCAAAAGTGTCCTGGCTAAACACGGAAAGGGAAACTAAATGAATCGGGATAGTAATGAAAAGCTTTTTGTCTTTGTTTTCACATTAGCCGGTTTTTGGTTGATAATTGGAAACTATCTTCTCGGGTGGGAGTTTTGGGTTCCGGTTGTCGTTTTGTTTGGAATCATCTCAGTCTGGTTGGTAAATGTATCGAATCGTATTGAACAGGATTTACGAGTGCTGTTTTATTTTGTTTTTGCTGTTCTTATCGTTTTTTATCACGGTATCCATGTGAGCAGTTTTTTTGATTTGGCACTGACGATTTGCCTGGCGATGATTATGTGTGCATTATTTAATCGTGCGTACATGATCCGTATTCTTTTGGCTGAGTATTTTTCTCTTGTCTTGATCCATTTATTCAATATCCCGGGCGGCGAACAACTGGAATTCGACAAGCTCAGTATCTCAAGGATTCTTCTGCATATGATAATCGTTCTGATCGTGTTCTTTGTCAGCGGCAGAGGCATTAAAGACAGAGTGGATGATGAGGAGGAAAGAAGAACCAACAGAGAACGCATAGAAGCAAATGATGCAAGTATGGAGGATTTTCTTTCCAATATTTCCCACGAGCTCAGAACCCCGATAAATGTTGTCAACGGAATGTCTGATCTGCTGATGAAGAAAGGCGCAAAAGAGGGAGGTTCGATAAAAAAAGCCGGAATAAGACTGGCCTATCAGGTTGAGGATATCCAGGATTATACTGAGTGCAAAAGACAACATATCTTTTTAGAAGAAGAAAACTATATGTGTACTTCTCTTATCAATGATGTAGTCACTGCTTTCAGAGAGAGTGATAATACAAACGGACTTGAATTGATCGTCGATCTGAATCCGCTGACTCCTACTATGATGAGAGGAGATATTAAAAAACTACACAAGATATTCAGGCATCTTTTGGAAAACGCGATCAAGTTTACAAAGGCCGGCGGAATACATGTAAGGATGTATACGGAGCCTGTGGATTACGGAGTGAACCTGTGTGTCGAGATGACAGATACAGGTATGGGTATGAGCAGAAATGCCATATGGGCAGTAAGTGATGGGTTGTATCAGGACAATAAGGAGAGAAACAGGAGTTCCGGTGGGATAGGCTTGGGACTCTATATCGTTTATGGATTTGCGCATCGGATGGGTGGTTTCGTAAAGATTGAAAGCGAGAGAGGATATGGTACGACAGTGAGAGTTACGATCCCCCAGGCAGTCGTCGATCCGGCACCCTGTCTTGCCCTTGAGAATTCTTTTGACGGAACGGTTCTGTTCCACGTCAGACCTGATAAGTACAAAGTTCCGAGAGTCAGGGACTTCTATCGCGATATGGTTGCCAGTCTGGCAAGTGGCATCAAGGTACCTGTATATCCTGCTGAGACGGTTTATGAGGTTGAACGTCTTAAAGAAAAAATGAATGCAAACTATATATTTATGGGACAGGAGGAATACGAGGAAAACAAAGGGTATTTTGAACTACTTGCAAGAGAAGATATTGTCGTTGCTGTATCGGCTGATCCCGGGATCATTATTCCTGAAGGAAGCAAAGTGTTGTTTATGCCCAAACCTTTGTATGCGTATGCGATAATAAAAGTCCTGAATGAAGGACAGAATGCAACAAATATCGAACTGCATGAGAGTGAGGAAAAACCAGTATTTAAAGGCGTTAAGGCGCTTATTGTCGATGATGAGCCGATGAATCTTGTAGTGGCATCATCACTTTTCAGAGATTATGAGATGATCATTGACACCGCGGGAAGCGGTAAAGAGGCCTTAAGTAAATATCATGATAATGATTATGATATTGTTTTCATGGATCATATGATGCCTGAAATGGATGGGGTTGAGGCTATGAAGAGGATCAAGTCCATGGCTGAAGATATGGAAAAAGAGGCGATCGTAGTGGCGCTTACAGCCAATGTTGTTTCGGGTGCAAGGGAAATGTTTATAAATGAGGGATTTGACGGTTTTATAGCCAAGCCGATAGATACTTCCGATTTTGAAAGAGTGATGAAAAATGTTCTTCCCGTGACCGGGACAGCGGAAGAGGGGAGGGATGCATGATGAAGCTGTTTAGAAACGTGATTCAGCTTTTGAGGGATCCCGACAGGGATTTTACGGAGAGAAAAGTAGTTCTGATGACGCTCATCGCTATGGTTGGTGAGTTTGTCGCCCTGGTTGGTGACATAATAACAGGAGATAATCCGGTCGAGATAATCGTTATGATCGGTGCCCTGATAGGCGTTCCTGCGATCACAGCGATTACTGTTTGGAAAAAACGGGCTTATATCGGCGGATGTCTCGTGGCTTTCGGGCTTGTGTTCGGCATCCTTCCGACTATATTCTATTTCGGAGGAGGTATACAGGGGGGTGGCGTTCTCTGGTATGTCTTTACATACATGTATATCGGTGTTGTTACTGCAGGGCTTATCAGGAGGATTTTGGTAGTCCTCGCAACAATCGAGACTGTTGTAAACTTTACGGTTTTGTATTTTTACCCTGATATTGTTTTTTATCATGACCATAAGATGTCAGTGATTGATGTTGCGGTGTCGGTTATTGTAGTTGGTTTTCTTATCTTTACGATGGTGTGGTTTTTAAACCGTTTGTTTGAGAGCGAGAGAGAAAGGGCCCACGAGGAGGCCCGAAGGGCAGAAGAGCTCACCCGTTCCCAGAACCGGTTTTTCTCAAGTATGAGCCATGAGATCCGCACTCCGATCAATTCGATACTGGGGCTCAATGAACTGATACTTCGCAATGAAAACACTTCAGACGATATCATAAGAGATGCAGGAGGTATACAGGGAGCCGGAAAGCTTCTTTTGGCGCTTATAAATGATATTCTGGATTTCTCAAAGATCGAAGCAGGGAGTATGGATATAGTTCCTGTTGATTATAATGTAGGAGATATGCTGTCTGAGGTAGTGAATATGATCTGGCTCAAGGCGCATGAGAAGGGACTGGGCTTTGAAGTGAACATCGATCCCCAGGTTCCTACCGTATTATACGGAGATGAGGTTCGTATCAAGCAGCTGATCATAAATCTTCTGAACAATGCAGTAAAGTATACTAAAAACGGATATGTTGAGCTTAGGATAGAAAACAATGCCATAGATGAGGAGACAACGGAACTGGCCATCTCTGTTGCAGACACCGGAATGGGTATAAAAAAGGAGGACATCCCATACCTGTTTGATGCGTTCAAGCGTGTTGACGAAGGAAAAAATCGACACATTGAGGGAACCGGACTGGGACTGAGTATCGTAAAACAGTTGATCGAACTGATGGGCGGAACGATCCATGTAGACAGCGTTTACGGTGAGGGGTCAACATTTACATTTGTAGTCAAGCAGGGTATAACCAACAAAAATGAGATCGGTGAGCTGAATATCCACAATCAGCAGATGGTAAAGAGGAGCAATTATACAAGTGCCTTTTTGGCACCTGAGGTCAGTATTTTGATCGTTGACGACAACGAGATGAATATTGAAGTGGAAAAAAGACTCCTTGAAGATACAGATATGAGGATTGATACCGCGCTTTCAGGTAAGGAAGCGCTTGATATGTGTCAGAAGAATCATTATGATGCCATTTTCATGGATCATCTTATGCCTCAGATGGATGGGATAGAGTGCCTGGAAAAGATAAGAGGCCAGGCCGGAGGTCTCAATAAGAATACTCCGGTAATAGTTCTTACTGCCAATGCGGGAAGTGAAAACAGAGAATTGTACAACGAAGCCGGGTTTGATGGATACCTGGTGAAACCTGTTTCCGCGGAAAGTATGGAGCAAATGCTGATCAAGCATGTTTCGGGAGACAGAATCATACTCAGATCGGCGATGGTGGGTAGTGATGAGGAGATAAATACATCTGAAAAATACGCTGAAAAAACTCCGGTTATTATCACAGCATCGAGTATGGTCGATCTTCCTGATTCTACTCTAAGAAAGCTTCATATTCCGATAATACCTTTCGTTATTAATACGGATGAGGGAGTGTTTAAGGATGGAGTTCATATGGATGCAAGTGAGCTTATCCGGTATATCAATCTCGGCAAGGAAGCGGTTTCAGCCCCGCAGGGTGAGGCTGAGTATACAAAGTTTTTTGCAGATGTACTGAAGAAAACACATCATATCATCCATATATCCCTGACATCAAGTATGAGTGTCGAGTATAAAACTGCAATGGAAGCAGCAAAATCATTTGACAATGTCACGGTTATCAATTCTGGGCTTGTTTCAAGTGCTACAGGTATACTTGTACTCATAGCGTATAAGCTGGCCAGGCAGGGGTTGCAGGTTCAGGATATCGTAAAAGAGATTGAAGAAGTAAAACATCGACTGAGATGCAGCTTTATTATAGACTCAACAGAGTATATGACAAAAAGGGGATATCTCAGCAAGGGTCTGCATAAAGTAGCACAGACACTCAACCTTCATCCTGCGCTTCGTATAAAGAAGGATACGGCGGGGATTGGCGGAGTATGGTTCGGACATACCAAAAGAGTGTACAGAAAGTATATAAAGAAAGCGTTACCCCCGGACTTGATTCCTGATCCGGATGTTGTATTTATCACATATGCATATCTGGATGTTGAGACTCTTGAATGGATCGAGCAGGAGATAAGAAAGCTTGCTTATTTTGAGCATGTAGTTTTTCAGCAGGCATCGGCGGCTATATCTTCCAACTGCGGTCCGGGAACATTCGGAATCCTTTATATGCTTAAGTCTAACAAGTCATATAATATTGCTTCGTTTATCGATGAAGAAACAGAACATGCAGATAAAGGGGATACGGAGGAGATGCTGACAGATAATGAGAGTGGTACAGAGCCCGAAGAGGAAGTGGATTATGTACCGGATTATTTTGAAGCATCAGAAGAATATGAAGAGGAGACCTCTGAAGAGTCAGAAGATGAGGATAAATGGTACAGTAAGCTTGACAGTATAGATGCCGGGACCGCAATCAAAAACAGCGGATCGGAGGAAGCATTTAAGTCGGTACTTGAGATATTCTTCGACTCGATCACAGATAAACGTAATGCTCTTGATAATTATTATTCATCCGGGGATTGGGAAAACTATGCGATTAAAATACATGCGCTAAAGAGCTCGGCAAAGCTTGTCGGAGCCATGGAACTCAGTGAGATGGCAGAAGCTCTTGAGATGGCAAGCAAAGGAGACAACATCCCGTTCGTAAAAGAGAATCATAATTCTGTGATGGAGTATTATCAGAGCTATAGAGAGTCTCTTGCGTCTGCGTTCCCTGATAAGGCAGGTGAGGATGAGGGTGACTCGGACAAACCTGTTGCGGATCAGGATACCATGAACAGAATATATGATGAGTTGCGTGTGGCGGCAGATGATATGGACGATGATGAGGTTGATAGGATAGTAAAAGAGGCTAATGAGTATGTGATTCCGGATTCCGAAAAAGAGAGATTTCTGCTGGTTTGTGAAAAAGCGGATATGCTTGACTATGACGGGATTCTTGAAGTATTGGAATAAGCGAAAGGGGGTAAGCGAATGGAAGCATATGCACAGGAAAAAGTAGAAAAACTCCTGCGCGGAGAAGTAAAGTACACATCATCAAATCTTGCATTGAATATGATGATATCGAAATTGCAAAAGAGAGTAGCAGCAGATTCCGGATGTATGGAGTCATGTATAAAGGAGATGGATGAGTTTTTATCGAAGTATCCTATAGTGGCGAAAGTGGATCTTGCAAACATAGCGATGCTCTAGAATAAGGAGGTAATGAGATGCTTATCACATTGGATGAAACAATAAAACTTATAAACGATGGAAAAATACTCCATATAGCAGCAGATGATTCACTTCTTCAGAAACTTCCTAAAGGAAAGTGGATCGGAGGAACAACACCTTATTTTATAGCAGAGGAAGGCGGTATTCATACTAAGGATATGCTTTTTGTAAATGAGTTTGATTTTGCTGAAGAAATAAGGATTGCAGTTTACGGGAAGTATAATGTTTTCCAGATTGTAGAGGAATGCTTTGACAACGGGCTTACGATGCTTATTATGCCTTATTCGTCTGAAGTAGCTGCAAAATACTCAAAAGAAGCACCTTATGTGGAAGAACTCCTTATGCATCCGACGATAGGATGGATAGCGGGTGCTGACCTTGAGACCGGAGGTGAATATAAGGTGTATGACGGGGAGAATGGAACATCATACTCAGACAAGGCAGTTGCTATGTACTTAAAACTCCCCGAGGGTAAAACAGCGATGGTGAATATGTTAAACATTTTCGTAGATGATAAGAACGATCCGATCATAAGGTTCAACGACAACGATTTAGATGTAGTGAATTGTATTGTCGATGGTAAAGAAGTAAACTTTGCTGAATATATAGAAAAGAACGGTCTTGACACCATGATGCCCCTTGTAGCTGATTATAACGGTTCCTATATAAACACATCAATTAAATCGGTAGAAGATGGGTCCGTAAGTTTTTATGCTCCTGTCTTTCGGAATATAGACTATCGATTCGCAACACATGTGGGTGACTATGCTGCGGAGTTCAAAAGGAAGATAGTTGAAGCAGAGGCGCATAATCCGGTGTTCTCCTGCAACTGTATACTGAATTATCTGTATGGAAATCTGAACGGACAGAAAATTCCGCCGTATACGGGTCCTGTTACCTTCGGAGAGGTGGCATATCAACTGATAAATCAGACTCTTGTGTATTGTGAGATTTTAGGGGATTAATATTTTAGGGGATTAATATGGAAACAGTCGTAGAAATAAATGATGCGGCAAATGGATTTGTTTGGGGAACTTTCGGACTGTCACTTCTTATTGGTACCGGTTTGATATGTACGCTGATTACTGTGTTTTTCCAGATAAGGCATGGAAGACATTGGTGGAAGAATACTTTCGGATTGATAAGAGGTAAAGCCCGTATCATAAATGATGCCGGAGCTTTGTCGCAATTCCGTACGTTTTGTACTGCTCTTTGTGCGGTTATCGGAACCGGTAATATAGCAGGTGTTTCTACTGCTATCTGCATTGGCGGACCGGGTGCTGTTCTTTGGATGTGGGTTGCGGCATTTTTCGGAATGATGCTCAAGTACTCCGAAATAGTTCTTGGAATGTATTACAGACGTCGTAATTCTGTTGGAGCGTGGTCCGGCGGACCGATGTATTATCTTCAGGATGGTCTTGGATCAAAGAAACACTGTAAAATATTTGGAAAGCTGCTGGCTGTTTTGTTCTGTATCTTTACTGTGCTGGCATCCTTCGGGATCGGTAATATGGCGCAGATCAATAAGATAACAATTAATGTGCATTCTTCATTTTTATCAGATGTTGAAAGTGAGACATTTCTCGGTGCGTCGAACATAAACTGGGGAATCGGGATATTTTTGATGGTTGCCATGGCGATTATCCTGATAGGAGGGTTTAGGAGAGTTGCCGCAGTTTCAGAAAAACTTATACCGTTTATGTCGATCATCTACATCCTGGGATGCGTCATCATGATAATTATCCATTTTGAGAAGTTGCCGGATGCATTTTCATCCATATTCAGGTTTGCTTTTGGTACGGATGCGGCCATAGGTGGAGCTGCCGGCACGGCGGTACAGCTGGCATTTATCACGATCAAGAACGGATGCAAAAGAGGCGTTTTTTCAAATGAGGCGGGACTTGGTTCTTCTGTCATGGTTCATACCAACAGTTGTTCCAGAGAACCGGTTCATCAGGGTATGTGGGGTATAGCAGAAGTATTTCTGGATACTATGGTCATATGTACTCTTACGGCACTTGTTGTTTTAAGCTCCGGTGCTATCGATCTGAAAACAGGTCTTGTAATGGAAGGTGTAAATGATTCAACACTTGTTACAAAGGCATTTGGTTCGACATTTGGAGCTCCGGGCGAATGGTTTATGGTTTTAGTGGTCACTCTTTTTGCTTTTACGACCGTGCTCGGTTGGTCGTATTACGGAGCAAAGGTTACGGAATATCTTTTTGGGGTATTATCTGCAAAAATATATCGTGTGATATTTATCCTGATCATTGTGCTTGGAGCGTTGATGGGGTCAAATCTGGCCTGGGATATATCTGATACCTTTAACGGGCTTATGATGATTCCGAATCTTGTCGGAATACTTGCCCAGATACCGCTGATCATACGACTTACGAGAAACTATATTGCAAGAAGGATCAAAGGAAAAGATGTCGCACCGATGCTTTCCTATGACAAGGACATCCAACGTGAGGCGGAAAAAGCGGTGAAAAAAGGAGCGGACTGAAGCAAATTGACTGAGAGGTACTTCAATCGTGATAAAAACGGATTGAATTGACACAACAAAGATGCAGCCACCTTCATTTCTTATGATCCTTACGGGAATTGGAGATTATGCATACCAAAGAGAGGATGGAATATATGTTGTACCAATTGGTTGCCTAACAGCGTAATAATCGGACGAAGGAAGGGGTGAAATGATCTGTCACACCCTTTATTATATAATCTTGTTAATGTAGAAGTATTATCAGAGAAGGAGTAAATAATTCATAATCCAAAGAGACCAGCAAATACGCCGGTCTCATTTTTATTACAAAAAAAGAAGGAACATCATGTTCAAATCAATCAGAAAAATGTATTGGAAGTCAAGAGAACGCGGACACGAAATCCGCTTCATACTGATGATGACACGATTATCGCCTGCAACATTAACCTCGACCGCGGTGGCGTGGGGCCACCATCTCAGATAAATCGTTGGCTAAGCTAAAGACCGAAGCCAAGGCTAAAGAGAAGGCATCGGGGACCACTCAGTGTCCCCCGGGAATAGTCTTGATTATCATTGCAAGATGCAGAGAAAAATCACAGTACAATTTCCACTTGCAGGGCGAGGGCATATGTTGTATAATGGTTTTTCGAATCAATGAAAGGGATGGCGCATACAGTGAGAAAACGCAGTTTGTCTTTTGTGATAATAATTCTCTTTATAGTTTCCGTAGTATATACGGAAGCTAATTCAGTGCGCTATTTTTCACGATTTGTACTATCGGAAAAAGAAAGCCTGTCATCATATAGCACTGATGACAGGGGATTTATTTGTCCGGACATACCTGATCAAAGATATATCGTCACGAAGCCGAGGACATCTGTACTTACGGCGCACAATCGCCGAAACACTTCCGTATATGGCTATATGGATGGCGGTTTTGCGTATAGTCATCAGTACTGTCCGAAGGATGTTCAAGAAGGAGATGCGCTGCGGGTTATGCCGGAGCGTGAGCATCATCCCGGAGAAGATATCATTAGATATATACATGATCAGGATGGAGAAAAAGAGAACAGAATACTCCTCTGAATAAATATTATTTCAGAGGAGGATAAACTATGATCATAGGAATAATAGTTGGTGTCATAGTTGTTGTCGCTATATCGGCGTGGGCTTTCTGCATAGACAACAAGGGAAACAACTCAAATGAAGGATCCGAAAAAGCCGATGAAGCAGATAACAAGGATCAGGGATAATACTTGACCGGTGTTTCCCTGATCCGGCACAACATAAAAGATAAACAATAATAATCAAATTTCATCCGGAATACCCGTGGGATATATCATCCCGCGGGTATTGTTATATAGACAATAACCAGTAGACAAAAACAATGAAGTATAGTATAATACTTGCATGTGAATAACAGTTATTCTTATACTATGCGCCGTGTGAGTAAATGATATTTTTGAGGTTTCGAAAAGGATCTCAGGACGGAGGTATGATTGTGATGAATATGAAAAAAACGGGTCTGCTCAAAAGAACAGGTGCACTGGCTGTAGCGTTTGC
>CAMVCQ010000035.1 GCA_947166015.1 uncultured Lachnospiraceae bacterium | reverse complement strand
CTCGAACCCCGGACAACTTGATTAAAAGTCAAGTGCTCTACCACCTGAGCTAATACCCCATATATTAAATTCGTTACAACAAGCGAGATTATACCATTTTTGCTGACTCTTGTCAAGAGAAATTGTTGTTTTTTTCAAATTTTTCGTGAACAAACTGCAAAACATCCTTCAGATACTTTTTAGGAGGAATTATTCATCATCCCGTCTCATTCTTTTTGAGAACAGAAAACTAAGCATAGCAACTCCGGTTCCGAGCATAAGTGCCCAGATCCATACTATAGGCAGGCTTCCGTCTCCTGTCTCGGGCACAGAGTTATCCTTTGCTTTTTTCACATAGGTATAGGTGCCATCAGGGTTTTTGCGGATTTCAACATCTTCATTTAGCTTGCTTTTTGCGTTGCTGCTGCCTCCGTTTTTGTCATTTTTGCCGGACGCCGCTGTAGGTTTCGGCGTCGCCGTTGCCTTTGGCTTAACAGAGATAACCTGCGACTTGGTCAGGTATGCGATGCTGTATTTCGAGAAATACTGCGCATACACCCAGATCTTATTATTTGGAATATCAACAAAATACGTTCCGTCTTTAAACTCATCAGCAGGCTTTTCATCAAGCTGTTCAAACGCAGCGATTTTCCCTTCGTGCTCTCTGACAACAACCGGATTAAACTTACCGGAAAGATCACATTCCACCTCAATCTCAAGCACGCGATTTACATCAGGGATCAGCTCAGGTTCATTGTCGTCAATCTTTCTCGTGACAGTCATATCAGAATAATTATAATTTAATGTACCTCTGTAAACCACATTTGAGTACGCTTTTTTAACTGCTTTATTAAGCTTTTTCACGAGGTCTTCTTCTATGTCCTTTGCTTCTTCCTCTTTAACATGAAGCGTGACCTCTATCCTCTGACCGGTTTGCTCGTCGGTATAAGCATTTAACCCCGGCGCAGTGATTGATTTGATGAATTTACCGTCCGTAAGCACAACCTGAGTGCTTGTCGACGGAGACGGTGTTGGCGTAGCTGAAGGTGTTGGCGTAGCTGAAGGTGTTGGCGTAGCAGGTGCAGCTGGTGGATTTCCTCCACTCGGAGCCGGCGGTAGATCCTGGATTTTCCAGCTTCTTGTCACATACCCGGACGTCCCGTATCCACCGATGTATTTTAATGTGAACTTATACGAGCCAATTTCAGTTCCGGTACGAGCATTGTCAGGGAGTGTTTTTTCAAAAATGTCCTCTCTGCTGGTCGCATTATCAGGAGTTATCATCTGATAGTCCGTGTCGTTTGTAAGCTCTTTTGATTCAGAATTCACATGGTAATCGTTGTCGGTAATCGACTGCTGAAGCCCGCTGTAAATCCATTCTTTGTCAAAGCCAACGTGCGGAATGACAACCTCATCTGATTTGTCGTTTGCTCCATCAATTCGTTTTGCAACAAGATAATAAGTAGTGTGAAGATCAAGGTCTGTAAATGTCACAGTTCCGTACGTTCCGCCCTGTTCAATAGTTGGCCAAATATATCCCGTAACAACCTTGCCCCCAAGAGTTTTCAATCCATAACTAAACTCATCAGGATGCGCAATACTTGAAATTGTTATAATATCCTTGTCGGAGGAATTATCATTTCTGTAGATGCGATTTATACCGGTAATCTCTCCGGCTTTACTTGTCTTCGTTCTGTCATTTTTCCTTGGATCGAGGGGATCGATAATTGTGCGAATATTTTTTTCTGTTATATTATTCTGCTCGGGGATACCGCCATTGTACGCATCCGCCGATATTGATTGAAGGATATAAGGCGTATCATGAGTGAGTCCCCTGACATTTACGATATCAGTCTCCTGACCGGTGCCGGTTCCCTTGATCCATCCATATTCATCTATATTTTCGGAAATGTCCACATCATCCTTATCAAATGCTGATATCCCCGTCGCATCCTTTGTAAGAGGGTTTCTGTCGGCATCAAGGAGTCTGTAATACGCGGTTTCTTCGGCGTTTAATATAGTTATATTATCCTTTTCTATTTGAGGGTTGGCGTTAACTTTTTCGATATTCGCTATTGCATCTGAAAGAAGGTTTTGAAACAGTTTTGTTATATTTATTCTATATTGTGTATATCCATCCGGCATTCTATAACCCGGATATGAAGAATTGGTATAATATGAACCAATAATGAAATTAACATCGCTAATTGCAGTAATATAACCTTTTCCAGCCGGTTGATCTACCATATAATTAAAGTCTTTTCCGTTTTCAACACTTTTCAACACCCATACCGAGCTTCCCCCTGTGCGAATATTACCCGGTCCTACAGGACGAATATAAGTAAAATCAACACCTTCGACCAATCTTGCACTTGTGTTAATCTCAGTTTCCGGAGCATTAATTCTCGGATCCTCTGAAGTAATACTAAACTCTGCTCCCAACTGCGCCGCCAAACTACTGAGACAATTGTCACCAACAGAATTATGTTGATAGTTTTCTCCCTGCATAACAATTCTTCCACCTTTGTTAACAAAACGTCTTAAAACAGGTGCATATCGATCAACTTTTATAGTTCTGTTATGCAAAGCTAAGTATATCAAAGATACCCCGCTTATTTTTGTCTCCAATTCTTGTGCACTTATATCGTTATCTCTATACAACTCAGCAGAACAAAATGATGCAAAAATCGATGCAATATCGTTGATTGAACTTTCGCTGTAATCACCCCCAACATACCACACCAATACTTTTGCCTGTGATGGTTCCTGACCCGGATCATCCGTCACCCTGATCTCATACTCGAAACCGTCTATCAAAACAGACAATGTCTCCTGCGAAGTAAACGCCTTCAGCGCGCGCACCTTCCAATCGCCATCGTCACTATACACAGCAAACAGAGAATCATCACTTGAGACCGCATCTGAAACCTCACCGGAGAGTCCGACCTCATCGAGAATCTCAGACAGCAAAACCTCCGTATCACCATCCATCACATACTGGAGATCACCATAAGTAAACTCAACTGTATAGTACGAAAAGCCATCCGTTTTGGCCGCTGCCACCTCCTGATCATCATAGACCCCAACCTCTGTGCGAAGCTTCTCGACCTTTAATTCATCATCAACATCCTTTACATGGTATATATCTGCCTTCAGGTTGTCATTTTTCACCTCATCAAGAGTAAAAATAACCCGAACGTCGCCCTTGTCATTATCCGGCTCGATCTCGTTGCCTTCCTCATCGAGCACCTTGATATCGTATGTATAGGACGATACTCTGTTGCGGTCATCCTCTCTTTTTTCCTCAACCGCGTCATCAACCTCGGCTTCCTCATTTTTGGTCACTGTCCTTACCGAAAGCGCGCAACCTGCCGGGAACACATCTTTGTCAGCAAGTACGGTTACTTTTACGCCGTCGATACTGTGACTTGCCACAAACCCTGCTTCATTATCCTCGATCTTTTCAGATTCTTCATCCTGAGTCTCATCATCCTGATCAGCGTCTGAGCTCTCATCGTCAATCGTCTGGTCGGGCTGCTCCTCATCCGTCTCGTCGGAAGACTCATCGGATTGCTCATCATTATCCTCATCGGCATCCTCTGGTTCAGTATCATTATCCTCAATCTCAACAGCCTGCCCCGAAGCTGCACCGCTGCCGTACGCAACGCTTGTATATATCCCGTCCACTCCCGCAACAACAAGCGTGGCCGCAGCAAAAACAGCCACCGCACGCGCAAAGGCATCACGACGACTGACAAATCCTGTATGTAACCTGTGGAAAAAAGTCAAAAGCTCGATGAAAAGATTGATGATGACCGCTGCCACAACATTTAACGCGAAAAATGCATACTTAAAAGCAGGATACCTCCTGCCATACTCGGAAGACACCTTGATAAAAGATTTTTTGACTGCTTTGATATATAGTATTCTGGTTTCAAATCTATTTTTATCCATCCTTAGCGTCCTCCTTTCTCCTCAAATTTTCGCTATAGCATATCCCCCGTTTTTGAGATAAATTTCCCCGTTTATCCGCCCGGTTACGGATATACATGCATTATAACACGGAATAATGCACATTGCAAGCATTTTTTTCGTAAAATTTCGTAATTTGTTTTCATATTATAAGAGGACATGATCCGTGATGACAGATTTCGCAGAAAGATCAGATCAAAGAACTACTCCGAACAGGATAAAAATGCCCCCGAGGACACCAAATATGAAACCTACTATGCAGGTTGCAATGGAAAATCGATCGAAGACCTTGTTGATCCTTTTATTATAAAGAACTCTATACTCCTTGTCAGAACGATAGAGCTTATCCTTGAGTATACCCTCATCGGGAAAAATATTGCGGACCTCCTCACCGTCCACAACATAAAAAGCAACATTAAACCTGGAGTTTTCTTTCGGCAGGTCGATCCTTGAAAATGTCGCAGTTTTCCATTTAGACATCAGCATCAGGATAATGCTTACAAACGACCAGATCAAAAGCACAGCAACAACAAGTGCTATCAGCACGGAAATCCCAATGAGCACATATATGAGATTATCCGTAAGCACACAGTACAAAATCGCGACCGCCGCGAGTGCTATCACATAAAGCATAATCCTATCATCCTAACTATAAACGCTATTATCCAGGCGACTGTGCACTGGAACAAGACCATTATCAGCGCCGAACGGTTTCCTGACTCGCGTCGCACCGCCGCAACAGCCGCAATGCACGGGGTATAGAGCAGGCAAAAAACCAAAAATGTAAAGGCTGAAAGCGGGTCTAATACAGCATGAAGACCAGCCGCTCCGCCATACAACACAACAAGCATTGAGACAACACTTTCTTTTGCAAGAAAACCGGACAAAAGAGCGGTCACCATCTCCCAGCATCCAAATCCCAGTGGTATGAAAACAGGCGCGATCCACCCGGAAATCATCGCAAGTATGCTGTCTTTGGAATCCGGTACCATATGGAAAGAAATACTGAAGGTTTTCAAAAACCATACAACTATAGTTCCGAGAAAAATAATCGTAAACGCCCTTTGCAAAAAGTCCTTTGCCTTGTCCCACATCAGGAGCAGGACATTTTTGATCCCGGGTATCCTGTAGTTTGGCAGCTCCATAACGAAAGGCACCGCCTCACCGCGAAAGACAGTGTTTTTGCTGACAAGCGCGATGAGTACCGCTATGACGATACCTATCACATACATCCCGATCATTACGATCGCACCCTGCTTCGGGAAAAATGCTGCGGTGAAAAATGCATAGATGGGCATTTTTGCAGTGCAGCTCATAAAAGGAATGAGGAGTGAGGTCATTTTTCTGTCCCTGTCAGAGGGAAGAGTTCTCGTAGACATGATCGCCGGCACGCTGCATCCAAAGCCTATGAGCATCGGAACGATACTGCGTCCTGAAAGCCCGAGCTTTTGGAGAAGCTTGTCCATAACAAATGCCACACGCGCCATATACCCGCTGTCCTCAAGCATCGACAAAAAGAAATACAATACCACAATGATAGGGACAAAGCTTACAACGGTTCCCACTCCTGTAAATATTCCATCAACTATAAGCGACCTGAGAGGCGCGGCGATATCGGCATGGATCAGCACTCTCTCCACTGCCTGAGTTAAATAAGTGATCCCTGACTCCAATTGATCCTGCATCCAGGCACCTATGACATTGAAAGTCAGCCAGAAGATCAAAAACATGATCCCGATGAAGGCCGGTATAGCCGTAAATCGTCCGGTTAAAAATGCGTCGATCCTTCTGCTTCGTATGTGCTCCTTGCTCTCTTTCGGCTTAACTACAGTCTGATCGCAAACCTTGCGAATAAACCGAAAACGCATATCCGCTATCGACGCTTGTCTGTCGAGTCCGCGTTCTTTTTCCATCTGTTGGATCGCTTTATTTAGGATTTCTTTCTCCTGATTCTCGAGCTGCAGCGCTTCCTCAACCAACGGGTCTCCCTCGATCATCTTGCTTGCAGCAAATCTGATGGGTATTTCAGCGCGCTCTGCGTGATCCTCGACCAGACTCATCACACCATGCAGGCATCGGTGGACAGCCCCGCCGTGGTCATTTTTCTCACAAAAATCAGTCCTACCGGGCTTTTCATCATATTTGGCAATGTGTATGGCATGATCTATAAGCTCTTCGATTCCACGATTTTTTGTAGCAGATATGGCTACTACAGGCACCTCGAGAAGTCTTTCCATTTCATTTATGTGGATAGTTCCACCATTTCCGGCCATTTCATCCATCATGTTCAGAGCTATGACCATCGGTATTCCGAGTTCCAGAAGCTGCATCGTCAGATACATATTTCTCTCAATATTTGTCGCGTCAATGATATTTATGATCGCGGTTGGATTCTCCTCAAGTATATATCTTCTCGACACTATTTCCTCGCTTGTATAAGGCGATAGTGAATATATTCCGGGAAGGTCGATTACCTCTGTCTCCGGGTGACCTTTGATAGTTCCTCGTTTGTGCTCAACGGTAACTCCCGGGAAATTTCCCACGTGCTGGTTTGCTCCCGTAAGCTGATTGAAAAGAGTCGTCTTTCCACAATTTTGATTGCCGACCAAAACAAAAGTAAGCTTGCCTTTGTTTACCAGTCTTCTTTTGTGATCGAGAATCTCTTCTTTTTTGAGACTGTATTCTCCCAAGCGGGGATGCTCGGAGTCTCGTTTCGGGGGATTATTTTTTTTCGATGCAGCATCAGAGTCTTCTTTTTTGGTCGGATGAGGATCAGCTATTGATATGGAAGCGGCATCATCCTTTCGGATCGTGAGCATATATCCCGATATCATAAGCTCTATAGGATCTCCCATCGGAGCGTACTTAACCAGGGCCACTTCCTCACCGGGAATAATGCCCATATCCAAAAAATGTTGTCTAAGCGAGCCCTCACCACCTACTTCTGTTATGGTGGCGCTCTGACCCGGGTTTAGTTCTTGGAGAGTCATGTTATCCTCTATTCCACTAATCCTTCCATAACACGCCTTATTTTTAAATCCTCATTGATAATGTCAGATTGATGAAAGATAAAGCTGCGTGCAATAATCAACCAGAAAATCACCTTTGACTTCATAGATATGTCTCCAATCCGCATTCCGCAGTTATGTATTCAATCTTTACACTTTAACATTCTACGACAGAACAGCTGTACTTGTCAACAAAAATAATATCGGTATAGGTAGGCGTTTGTTGCGTGGCGTATTCCCTCTCTATATATTATAACAACCAAAATACATAAATGATGAAAATAAATATAAAAAATATTATCACTTTTTTAGGATCAGTCAAATTTGTCGAAAACACGGGCAATTAAGCTTATAAAAAAGTTTTTTAAAAAAAAGTTCATCATTTTAGAATCTCGATTGTTATATCTAATGAGTGGATAAATTCCCCCCCCAAAAAATAACAGGAGGTATAAAGCTGTCTTGCTGAAGCGTTCTTGAAAGAATGGCTTGAACTCCGGGAAAGTGTGATCCAGTACATTGGTAATCTTAACAAGATAAAAAGAACGCTGGCGAATAAGGCGATCTCTTAAGTTAGAGTAATTTGTTTGTAGGATTTCCAAACTATCTATTGACTTACTACCTAATTTTTGATAGAATTTAGGTAGTAAATTAAACACGTTACAGAAAGCAGGTGTTCATATGCACAGATTCGATTATTCCTTTCTGAAATCTGTTATTCCGGGAAATATTCTTGGCCTTTCAGATGTTATTTCAGATTTGCGTTCTAAGGAAGAGTTTCGCAAAATTCAGTATACCGATGCATTTGAAACGCTTCGTCAAAAAGCTGTAATTGAATCTGTAAAAGGTAGCAACGCCATTGAAGGAATAGTAACAACCGATGAAAGAATTCAAGATATCGTTGACGGTGCGTCTCCTGCAACTCACGATGAAATGGAAATATCAGGCTACAAAGATGCACTGAATCTCATACATACAGAATACAAAAACATGGATATCGACGAGAAAACCATTCTTAGGTTTCATCAAATGATTGTTGGACAGTCTTCTCCTATTGAAGGTGGGAGTTACAAAAAAACCAACAACTATATTATGGAGTTTGACGCAGACGGAAACAGGTATGTAAGATTCAAACCGGTATCTGCAACATCCACACCGAAAGCTATGCAACAATTGGTTCTTGCTTACTATGACGCCAGACAGGATTCAGAAATACCGAAACTATTACTGATACCGTGTTTTATTCTTGATTTTCTGTGTATACATCCATTTTCAGATGGGAACGGTCGTATTTCGAGACTTCTTACGGTGTTGCTTTTGTATTTATCAGGATATGATATTGTACGTTATATTTCATTTGAGGGGCTTGTCAATACATATAAGGATAGCTATTACAATACGCTGAAGCAATCCTCCGATTTATGGCATGAGAACAAAAATGACTATGTGCCTTTCATGGTTAATTTTATGCAGTTGCTTTACAAATCATACAAAACACTTGACGAATCATTTACAGAGATTTCTTTGAAAAAAGCAAAAAAATCCGAAAGAGTTGAATGTATTCTTGCAAACGCAATTGTTCCGATTTCAAAAAAAGAAATACTGGAAAAGGTTCCGGATATCAGTGTAAAAACAGTCGAGCTAGTGTTAAGTAAAATGTTGAAAAACAACAGTATAAAAAAAATAGGCACATATAAAGATGCACGATATATAAAAAAATAGAACCGTCCCGATCTTTTTTTGATAAACATACAAGAATAAGCCGCCTGATCAGGCGGCTTATTCATTATTTCAAGATAAACTGCTCGGTTTGATATTGTCCTAACCCTTTTGTATTGTTATCTTAATATCAGGCTCTCATATATTCCTATTTTAGGTTTTGATACCCCGTCAACAATTGCTATATAGTTTTCATCAATCCGATACACCTTTGCTCCTACAGGTTCATCACTTGCTGAAAACGAGAGGTGATCTCTGTTTTTAAAACCACAAATCGTTGGAGTCGGATCTGTTTCAAGAATTTCGCTCAAAAACTTCCACTGTTTTGTTTTCTTTTCATCATAAGTTTCTTCCCGTACAAGCTGATAAACATCCCTATCGGCTTCCACGAATGAAAGAAATTTGTACTTTTTCTTTTCCTCCTCCGTGGGAAGAGCGACTGTCTTTTCATATATTGTAATCTTGGGTTTCGACTTTCCGCCTGTAATAGCTACATAGTTGTCTGTAATTCTGTATATGTTCGCGCCGACCGGTTCGTAATTACTGCTGAAATTTATATTTCCGGAACTGATAAAATCAACATCTGATTGTTTTATTTTTCCCAGATATTTCCATCTTTTTAATACAGATGGTTGTATTGTATCATCATATAATTCATCATATGTTTCATTTTCTATCCTGACGGCTGAAACGGTACTGACGAAGTTTTCAGATGATATTATATCTTTTCCTTCATTTTCATTTTCCACAGCAAACTCTTTTTGCGTAGAATCATCCCTTACAAAACAGAAAACCAGCAAAGCTCCGACAGCCGCTACTAATAGAATTATTGCCAACTTCGAATAGAATCTTTCCATAAATACAGCCCTCCAAAATTACAACTCAATTTTCGCAGGGGACGTGAGGCGAAAATGGCAAATAATACATTTCATCCACCAAATCCGCGTATTCCAAAGCATCATTCCACCTTGTTTCAATACTGCAAATCTCGAGTTTTTGTGTTTTCTGATTATACTTAAGCGTTGTATGAATCCGACATAAAATGTCCGAATCGTGCTTTCCTCCCCAGTGTAACCATTGTTCATATGACAATCTGTTTATGTTGCAATCAACCCTCGCTAATTGATTGTCCTCCGGCAACGTGATTTTTAGCTGCGAGTTTTCTTTTCCACTTATCAGTTTTCCTTTTTTCCACAATCTACGTCTTTTCTTCCATTTTGCTTCCCCAGACTTTTTCTTATCACTATCAAGATCATTTGGGGTAAATGTTCTAAGAAAATCCGACCCATATTTCTTTGTAAAATGCGGTAGGCTTAACAGACTTACCGTTTGTTTAAAATCAATACCGGAATATTCAAGCGTTATTTTGTAATCATCGACAAACCGAGCATTTAAGCTATTGTAATAATTTGTATCCGTACTGTCTTGTCCCGGACAGTATATGCAATCAAAATCATTATCAATGAAGGAGTAAACCTCAACGTCACCATTTTCACGGTTACTAAGATCACTCACAACAACTATGTCATCAAGACCATCCTCTGTTAAGTCCGCCATATATATATCTGCATATTCACTCACTATATCAACCTTTTTTTCATACACCTTATGATTCTCGTAATCAAGTATTAAAAGATATATTCCTTCACGTTCGTCCTGTTCCTCACCTTGTAATGTCAAATGTTTTACCACTAATAAAACAAGGCAATTTGCATTATAGCTTGTTTTATCATCGTATAATTCAGGATATTTTTCCAAAGCATTATTTTTCATATGTGTTTGCACATTAAAACGATAATCTGTAATTCCTGTACAATTACCGAATGCATATTTTAAAACAAAACACTCCTCGTTATCCTCAATAAAAGGTATATTGCATTTACAGGATGCCAACCAACTGTCTCTCGAACTTAAAACATCATATTTTTCATCGACATCCTCACAAAATCGAAGTTTTACACTGTCTTTTACATCACTAACATCTCCAGGATTCGGGAGATAAAGCTTTTCATCAGGATCAGCATATACATCTACCATAGTTTTACTATACTCTTTATCAGTAATAATGGCGATATCATCGTCATTATTACTGATTTTGTCCACATCCTGATATGTGCAAGCTGACATAAGAAATGAAGCACATATAACTGTACAGCATGATATTTTTTTAATCAAAATATAAAATTTACAACTATTCATAATTGAAAACCCCTTTGTGTGGTTATGCTTATTTTGCTATCGTATCTATACTCATCGTGTAAATATGCACCACCCAGCCATTTTTTGTCGATTCTCTTGATTTATATATTATTCTATTCCCAATCACATATGAATACTTCGCACAATAAGACAAGTCTGATGTTGGAAAATCTCCTGTAGGCTTTTTCGAGGCAATCAGATTTCCTTTTGAATCAAACGCTTCTAATCTGTCATCAGAAAAAAAGTATAATTCATCTTCACAAATGTGATTCACAAAACTATCACCTTCATGTTTTATCAGACAGATATCTTTCCCATTTTCTACAAGTTTGAATTCATCAAGTTCTGTTTGATAGTAAACTGTGTTATCAACGGAATACAAATTCCCAAAACCATGTTTTTTTCTAATAACATTCTCTTTGATTCCTGTTTGAAGGTTGATTCTTTTAAGCTGATTTGATCTTCTCCTTGCATAGTACAACCACTCACCGCAAAATGTACATTGCCCAATATCCTGGTATTCATCATCAATGGGTTTAAGTATATCATTGTCAAGTTTATACACTTCTCCAATCAACAGCAAATATACCTTTTCTTTGTAAACTCTCCCTCCCCTTATTTCATTGTATTCATCGTTATCCCACCTGTACTTTTTTGTGCGGCACTTATTTATGCTATACCTATACAATTCCGATTTATTTACAATGTAATACAAGAATTCATCATCGCAAAACAAAGTAATCGACAAAGAGCCGTCATCATCCTTTCTCAGCTCACTAAGAGGTATCATTTCATAGCATTTATTGTGTTTTTTGTATATCATATTGATAGAGCTATCTGAGGTATAGAAAATATATCTACTGTTCTCTGTAGCGCAGTCACCCCAATAAGGGTTGTCACCGGCATTATAATCCACAAGATCATCCGTCCAGTTTTCTTGAGATATATCCCTAATTTCAATCGGAGTTTGCTGCGTTGTTTCGGCACTTACTCCTGATGCTGCATCTGATACAAATGACACGCATTCTCCACTTACCGAGACATCTTTTCCATTGTCAGCGTCACGACTGACAGTTTTTCCTCCGCAAGCTGATACTAAAAATATAACAAAACAGGGCATAAACACATACAACCCGGTTGAAATAACAACATTTTTTATTTGATTCAATTCAAACACCTTCCCTGTAATATGATTAAAAACAACCCCTTCACATACGAATCTCTGAGTCCTATTACTTTTAAATCTTTCCATAAATACGGCCCTCCATTCACGGTAACTATCAAATTGGAAAATGACATATTTGAAATATAGTCATTAGATCATGCCCTAACCCACTCATAAAGCACGCTATACCATTCGCGGACAATATATGTAGGCAGGAGCATTAACTCAGTTTTTGCGGGAATAGCATCGGCTTCAACCCCTAGCTTAGATGCTATTCGTTTGGCGCGGTATTCGTGAAACTCGTTGGTGACAAGTGCTATACTTCCGTTGATCTTATTCTTCTCAAGAAGCTCCATCGAAAAAAGAAGATTCTCGCGTGTCGTCGTGGATTTGTCCTCGCGGATAAGTTTTGTAGGATCGATTCCGCGTTCTGTCATATACCGGTACATACACTCAGCTTCACTGATTGATTCGTCGCTTCCCTTGCCACCGGAGAGTACACAGATCGTATCTTTATGATCATCCAGGTATTCGAGCGCTGCATCCAATCGCTCCTGAAGCATAAGACTTGGTGCTGTTCCTTTAACCTGACATCCCAATACGATTAGGATGTTGTCGCCCTCGGGAGCCCGAGCAGTAGCATTTATCATAAGTACAGATATATATAAGGCAATAACGATGCAAGATGCAATAATTATACCTGTTGCAGACAAAACTATTTTGCCGGATGTCGCAGTCCATTTTTTTCTAAAAAAAATGCAAATCTTCTGCGCAAAAATACCGATAAGTATCAATGCTATGCCAACGATAATCCCTGTCACATTTCCGATGTTTATGATTCCATATACAATAAATGGCAGGATAAACCATACAATCAGAACTATTCCAATACATATGAATACGCCACGCAATATACGATTACCTATACCGTTATTCTTTTTATTGTTCATAATATATAACCTCAAGTTGACTTGTTTATTCAATAACCGGTGCAATATTATTATAAACTTTTTCTTTCGTTTTTGCAAGCCAAATGCCTTGATCCTCGTATACGACTACTTCGTCAAGATAACCTTTTTTGTCGATTTCCCGGAAAGGCTCAGGGAACCAGCTTCCGGAGTATTGCCATAAGAATTTCCCATCTTCTTTGCAAATTTGATCGCTGATCTTGGGACATTTCTATCGACTAACACTTTTTTGCTGTCATCACAACTGACTGAACCTCCGGATACTATTGATCCGGATACAGAGGATCCGGTTTCATAACTCGAGTTAACGGCATTTGTTGAAATCTGGTTATCGATCGCCCCACACCCAACTAAAGCAATCAATGCAAATATTGTTAAAATACTACAATTAAATCGATTCATTTTATTGCTCCTTTGTTTTTCAATGAATGAAATACTGAATATTGCGTTTCCCTGTACGAATTGCCTTTCTATGCAATCTTCTTTTCAGCCTTTCAGGTTGGATTAAGGAAACACAGATATAGTCTGTGTTTCCTCAGATGAAATAGAAGTTTTATCAATAATTTTTATGTTTGTGAAAAAGCAAAGTCATTAATTTGATGCATTGTGCGTTTTGTTCTCCCTGTCTCTATATATTATAACCTTCAAAACATGAAAAAATGGACAAAAAAATTAAATTTCGTAAACTTTCGCCAAAAACTTCGATTTTTCGTTCCAAATTTTCCCCTCATTAGATATAACAATCGAGATTCCCAAATGATGAACTTTTTTTATAAAATTTTTTTATAGGTTTTTTTATATCGTATGACTAAGGCGCAGGTTTAAAATCCCGACCTGCGCCTTATATAAACAATCTCTAAATATATCCTTATGCTTTTATTGTCAGTTTTTCAAAGCAAACATACTTATCTTCGTTATATGATCCGTCCTCATTTATCAATGCTTGAGAATAATAGTCATATTTTTCTTCGCTTTCAGAATCCGTTACCGGGATTTTTTCAGTTAGTGTTTTTGTTTTTTTACCATCTGAAACCGAATAAACCTTATGAATCAGCTCATTTTTATCGAGAAACAAATTGTCAATTACGTCCAGCTCACCAATGCCATCCTTCACTGTCAGCCTTTTCGATGAATGATGAAATCCACCAATCACATAACCATCTGAAATAAGCAAAGGATATCCTGAACCGGTGCTGTCTATAATGCCGATGTATTCCACTTTGTTTTGCTTGAAGTTATACGCATATAGCGATGCGTGTGCAGAATACAGTTTGTCTTCAGAATACTCTACGACAGAATCGGTTACCAGAAGAACCGGCATTCCCGCATCAACAATCACACCATATATTCCCGAAGGATACTTTTTGACCTTTAATGTACGTATATATTCGATATACTTCGCTGTCAGGTCAACACCGGACATTTCAAAATTACCGAGTTTTTCAACCAGCTTCGAGTCAGACAAGATTTTGATTTGTTTTTGTTTTTTTGTTCGTGAAAGACTATATGACCCGGAGTATGTGTTCGAAAACTCACTGACATTCCAAGTACCGTAATATTCAAGCTTATTTTTGTCTTTCTTTGCAGACTGATATGTATATTTAGTTTTTCCATCTTTAATTTTGATTCGGTAACCGGAGGAGATTTTTTTTACGCTTTTGATAACTCCTTTACCGCTATACACATATTTCATTTTTTCTGAGTTGTATGTGTATTTTTTTGCATACTTCTTCGTAAATTCAACATACCAATTAGATCCACCTTCACCACAGGATGCTGAATACCATTTCCCCTTCAAAAACTTTACTGCTGAATTAGTCATTTTTGCATCCGTCCTGTATGTTACGGACACAGAAAACAGCAAAGCCAGACAAACACAAATACTCAAGATTCTTCTTTTCATTTTCAAAATACCTCCCATAAAAAATTTAACACCAACGAGATGGTTCTCATCCCTTCAGTGGGTATTGGAATGACTTGTTCATAAATTGGTCCATTTTTGTCTCCTTTTCTGATGTGTTTATTATACTATACTAAAGTTATAGGGTCAACATATTTTTTTTCGTTTCTAACACATTAACAAGTAGCCGTTGCTGTTCTTACAACTGCGTCTGTTTTATTACCTGCTCTTATCCACGCTGACAAAACCAACTTGTACTTTCCTTTACTTACACTATATGTTCGAGCTTCATTCAAGATGGTTTTTCCTGATAGAGTCCACGATTTAACAAATGCATCAGAACCCCGGTCTGTTTTATATAGTTTCATTGTCCCACTGATGCTCGTTACATCCTTGGTTCCATTAATCTTGGCTTCGCATTTTGCTGTTTTACCTGAAATTGTCAAAATCACCCTGCAGCTTTCGCCTAACACGGATTTTACGACTGAATTCTGTGCTTTACATAGGTAAGCCTTACCATCTGATACTATTAGCATAAATAGCATTATCAGAAGCAAAGCCACGCTCATGATCTTTTTTTTCTTCATTTTTTTCCTCCATTTAATATATTTTTTGGTTACCCCTCTACTATATATAACAACTCAATGTCAAAAAACCCTGAAATTTTTTTTTTAATAATGACAAATCACGCTTTATGCTATATAATGTTCATAACAAAATACCAGTTTTTCGCGAATATGTCTCTCGGATTAACCGTTTTAACATCATTCTTGATTTTTTTTTAAAAAATTTCAGGGTTTTTCGACATTGAGTTGTTATTATTTATAGGAGCAGAACTTACGATACATTTGCTTATTTTGCATCTGAGTATTCAAAGTACAAAAGCGGGATACTATAGTATGTTAGTTTGGTCTAAAAACTCTACTTTGTTTACCTTGTTTATTATTGATAATCTCGAAGGATGGGAGATTGACGAACTGAAAAAAATAGCGGATAAAATCGATTATGTTTACAAAGATTGATTTACTTGATTCGTGATTATATTATAGAGAGTATGATAAGGCGCAGCTTACCCCTCATACTCATATACATATCTCTCAAAAGCGTTGACAACCTGTATTCCATCATAATCAGTCAAGCGCTTTTGTTTATAGCTATAGCTCAAATGAACATGTCCATGTGCAAACACCTTTGGTCTGTACATCTTGAACAACTTATAGAAGCATTTGTATCCTCTATGAGGCAGATCATCAGCATCACCAAGACCTTCAGCCGGAGAGTGCGCAACAAAAATGTCCACGCCGCCATGAAAAAAGAGTTTAAACATCAACCTGAACAGCCTGTGCTTTTGCTGATTCTCAGAATACTGAAAATCCCCTTCATGATAGCGCATCGACCCACCTAATCCGGCTATTTTTATTCCATTAAATTTAAATATTTTTCCGTCTATGTCTATGCATCCCTCCGGTGGAGTGCTCTTGTAACAGCCGTCGTGATTGCCATGCACATAGAGTATGGGTCCTTTGAAGTAAGTTGCCAAAAACGACAAATACTGCGGCGGCAGATCCCCACAAGAAATAATCATATCAATCCCTTCGAGCTTTCCGGGCTCAAAATAATCCCACAATCCCGCAGAAGGCTCATCGGATAAAAACAATATCCTCATTCCCTCACTCAACCTCAGAAACCTCCTCTTTCACTTTTGGAACTCCCTGCACTTCAACTATGGTTTTTGCATCCTCTGTCAAATCCTCCATAGTAGGCATGATTCCGATAACATTGTCTGCAAACCAATCCATTGTCGCTATTTCTTCAGCTGATAATCTCTCTGTTGACTTGACATAGTGCTCGCCATCTTTAGTATACCTCATTCCGACGAATGGGTCAAATTCTCCCGAGCAGATTCCTTTTTTCAAAAGCTTGATAAGTCTCGTGGTCTCAGGCAAAAGCTTTTTGGAATAAATAACATCGACCATTCCTGAAGACATACCCCACCAGTCATTTACCGATTCATTTTTCTCTGTATCACCTTCACCCTTCCAAGTTCCGTCCAGGATACTGCGGACTGTTTTTTCATAATAAACACCCCAATCCCAAACAGGCATCGCAAGCGAATCTATCTCATCATTATCCGCATAGTACAATCCAAATTTTCCGCTCCTTGAATCAGGCTTGATGAAGTTGCGCCCCGAGATCAGACTGGGATGGACATCTTTTAACAGCTCATCCTGCTCTGCGGAATTTAAATGCGCCCACTTCACATAAACCTTGATATCAGGGTTGACCATTTTTGCACCCAATGCAAATGCGTTTATGTTTGCTATTCCTCCATATATCGGATATCCCGCTATGTAGCCGATTTCTTCCGTCGGTGCAAGCACTCCGGCAAGCGCACCTATCAAAAATTTCGCCTCATACAGTCTTCCGTAATATGTTCTGATATACCTGCTGTTGGTATGGAGCGAACAGTTCATTATTTTTAATTTCGGGTAATCCAAGGCGTACTTCATGCTGGTCCCGACAAACTTTGCAGAAGTCGAAAAAATAACCGTATTGCCATCAGCTATCGCCTTGTCAAATACCTCCATTTCTTTGTCCTGTGTATCAACCTCATAGTATGAGTTTACCTCCACCTTGTCACCGAGCACTTCTTTTAAGTGATTTGCACCCAGATCATGGCCATAGGTCCAGCTTGATGTAGTCGCTGTCATACTGTGGATAAAAGCGACCTTAAGCGGAGTCGATGTCTGCGGAAGAAGCTTTTTCATAACCGTGATCGGGTTTTTGCTCTCCACATCCTCATCCATGATGAGCTTGACCTCCGGATCCTCCCAATAAAACACAAAATCATTCCAGATTTTGTTCAGATTTTGCGCAAGAACATCCGCAGTGATATCTTTCAGACTCTCATAGCCGTATATACTGATATAGGACAAAAATGCATCGCCCACGGTGATATCAAGTTTTTCTCCTCCTTTTTTTGCAAATGCAGCAGAAAACCTGATGTATGAAGAATGAAACTGTTCTTTTATTTCATCCGTAAACTCATCCTCTTCATTTTCAATACCTATTTTTTTCAATAATTCTTTGAAGCTTCCGGGCTTACTGAAATAAATATAATTTATCTTGGTAATCTCATAAAAATCCAGAAATTCATAGTACAATTTGTTTTCATCAGAATCATCCTGTACGGGTATTATTCTTGTGACCGTACCGGGCACTGATACCGCATCACAGGCTTTGAGTACACTGACCCTTTTGTTTCCTTCCATGACATAAAATCTGTTGAGAAACTCATACGCTTTTATCGGGTCGTGTATGCCTTCTTCTATATGTGATTCATAGAGACTACACCACTTTGCTGCAAACTCCGAGTCAGCCGGCAAAAGCGGCATAAAGTTAGCTGCAAAAGCATTGGTCCTGCCTGCTGTTTTTGTACCAACTATCTGATTTATCGGAATATCAACAAGTCCCAGATCCTCTTCTTTTGCAACCTCGACATACGAAAGAATATCATCGAGCACCCAAAGATAAGGATACTTTCCTTTGGATGTTTTGCTTTTGTATTCCTTCATTCCGAGTTTATATACTCTGTCATATAATTCTAAATCCATATTATCCTCCATGACGAGCACAAATAACCGTGCATATTATAAAATAAGCTACCATCGCTTACAGCAACAGTAGCTTATTTTGATGCCCCAGGCCGGAATCGAACCAGCGACACAAGGATTTTCAGTCCTCTGCTCTACCAACTGAGCTACCAGGGCATATAATTGCGGGGGCAGGATTTGAACCTACGACCTTCGGGTTATGAGCCCGACGAGCTGCCTGACTGCTCTACCCCGCGACAGAATGTCTCGGCTTCGCCGAGCCATGCCGCTTTCCTGCGGAAAGCACAATGGGCGGAGAAGGATTCGAACCTTCGAAAGCGTAGCTAACAGATTTACAGTCTGCCCCCTTTGGCCACTCGGGAATCCGCCCGTATATAAAAGAAAAAAGCCGACGATCGGACTTGAACCGATAACCTGCTGATTACAAATCAGCTGCTCTGCCGATTGAGCCACGTCGGCTTAAATGGGGCCTACAGGGCTCGAACCTGTGACCCTCTGCTTGTAAGGCAGATGCTCTCCCAGCTGAGCTAAGACCCCAATGTCTTTGAACTTCGTTCAAAGCCATAGACTTTTTGCAAAGCAAAAAGCCAACATGCTTTGACTCTGATTCTATAAAAAAATACCGGACATTTTGCCAGAGGCAAATGTCCAAACGAATAGACAAACTTGTTTGTCGTCTGACATCCGAATTTGGTATTTTCAAATTCGAAATGGCAGATTCGTTTTAACGACCCAGATGGGACTCGAACCCACGGCCTCCGCCGTGACAGGGCGGCGCTCTAACCAACTGAGCCACTGGGCCAAATAATTAAACCTTGAAAACTGCATATTACTAAGTATTATTCAAAAACGTATTGGTCAAGCCTTCGATCTATTAGTATCCGTCAGCTGCATGCATTACTGCACTTCCACCTCGGACCTATCTACCTCATCGTCTTTAAGGGATCTTATTGACTTATAGTCAGGGATATCTCATCTTGAGGGGGGCTTCACGCTTAGATGCCTTCAGCGTTTATC
>CAMVCQ010000034.1 GCA_947166015.1 uncultured Lachnospiraceae bacterium | reverse complement strand
GCCTGTTTTTATGTGTTTTATCATAGCGGTATGCTCCTTTCGAAATATCTGTTATCATATCATTTAATCACGATAAAAGCCATTGCTATTTACGTTATATTTGGGTGAAAAAACGGCCACTTCTTATCCATTCGGAAAGTCACCACTTTCGCACCATCCCGAGTCAAAGCAAGCTTCACTCGAAAACTTCTTTTACCTTTGGCATCCATTCATGTATATGTATATGCTGAGGACAGACTGATTCACATTTTTTGCAGGATATACACTCTGACGCAGCGCCGTAGCCCTGTTTAACAAAATTACTATAATACTCATCCTCTATGGCCCAGCTTTTTGTAAAAAGTTTTTTTGTATTGAATAATGCAAAGTAATTTGGTATCAATATATTTTTCGGACAAGTGCTTGCCTCCACACAGTACCTGCAGCCCGTACATGGAATAGCGATAGTCTGTCTGATTATCTCTGCAGCTTCGAGCAACAGTGCGTTTTCCTCTTCGTTTAATGGTTCAAATTCCTTCATGTACGATGTGTTTTCATCAAGCTGTGCAAGAGTACTCATTCCCGAAAGAACAATAGCGACATTATCAAGACTTGCCGCAAAGCGGATTGCCCACGACGCAGGACTCCAATCAGGATGCATTTTTTTCATCATTTCTTTTACCTTTTCAGGCGGATCAGCAAGTGTTCCTCCTTTTACAGGCTCCATGACTATAACTTTTTTGCCATGCTTTACACAGACCTCATAGCACTGTCTGGATCGGATCCCCTCGCTTTCCCAGTCAAGGTAGTTTATCTGAAGCTGTACAAACTCAAAAAACGGATATTTTGTCAGATATTCATCAAGGAGCTCCGGTGTATCGTGGAACGAAAATCCAAGGCATCTGACCTCTCCGGTCTCTCTTTTTTTGCGGACAAAATCCATCACTCCATACTTGACGGCTTTTTCATGATTTATATAATTCATATCATGAACCAGATAATAATCAAAATAATCCGTATGGAGCTTCTTTTTTTGCGTCTCAAAAATCTTTTCCGCCTCATCTGAGCTTGTGAGCATCATATCGGGCATCTTGGTCGCAATGGTAAATGATTCCCTGGGATGTCTGTCAACAACTGCACGACCGACGGCATCCTCACTTGAAAAATCGTGGTACATCCAAGCTGTATCACAATAAGTAAAGCCTCGCTCAAAAAACATATCGACCATTTTTTCAAGCTGTGGCATATCGATAGCCTTTTGATCTGATTCATCAATAAGCGGTAATCTCATAAATCCGAAACCAAGTTTTTTTGCTTTGCTTTTTTCATTCATAAGCACATATCTCCTTTTATAATACTATATCATTGTATGCTCCGGTCAATAGAATCATCAATCTCCGCTTCAAGCTCTTTTTTGCTGCCATTATTCATAATTATCTTTTTACAATTTGCACTTATTTTTTCATCATTTATTTGTGCTGCTATGATACTTCTTGACTTTTCTTCCGTGTATCCGCGAGTTGTTTTTAATCTTTCCACGCGTACCGATTCATCTGCAGTCACAAGCCAAACCTCGTCGCATAGCTTGTCACATCCTGTTTCAAACATAAGCGCGGTTTCAATTACAAAAAGCCTGCCGTCAGTTTTTCTCCAGACTTTGATTCTTTCTCTGATATAATCCAACGCAAATGGATGAACTACCGAATCAATAAACTCTTTTTCACTACTGTCTGCAAAAACTCTGTCAGCAAGCTTACCATGATCGATCTCTTTTGTTTCGTTTAATATATCGTCGCCGAAATGTGTAATTATTTTTTTGTATGTTTCACTGCCCGGCTCAAACGCCAAGTGCCCGACTTCATCCGCTTTTATCACGGTGGCGGCATAGTTTTTTTCAAGCAGATCTACTACTGTTGATTTGCCACTTCCCACGCCGCCGCATATACCTATTATTATTTTTTGCTGTTTCATACTCCCCCCATGACAAGTCACCGCATGTGTGCCCTCACCTCAGCACACATTTCGGATCAAATGTCACTCGTCATTTGGATCTATATCCACATCACCGTCATCGTCACCGGGATCAGGTTCAGGTTCAGGTTCCTCGGTCACTTCGGGTTCTTCGGTCACTTCCGGTTCCTCCGGCTCATCATTATCATTTGGATCTTTGTCAACCTTTGCTTTTGGTGTAGCCTTTGGCTTAGCCGAGCTTTCGGTATCCTTTCTTCCTTTTTTGATCTTATCCGGGATATCAAACTCTCTTTTTGCAAGTGTAGAGTGGATCGCACTCATGTATTGCTTCCATGTTCTGAGCGGATAAGTATTTCCATACAGATCCGGCACCGCCTTCGGCGAATCATAGCCGATCCAAACCGCCGTTGTATAGTACGGTGTAAGCCCGCAGAACCAACCGTCTTTTTTGTCGGATGTAGTTCCTGTTTTTCCTGCGCAGGCCATGTTTTCAAGCTTATTTCCGGCTGCTGTACCTCTGTCAAAAACTCCCTGCATGATATCAAGCATTTCATCCGCTGCTTCGTGCTTATAGATATATTTTTCCTCTACATTGTCATCAACTATAACCTCGCCTTTTGAATCCTGTATGGTAACTATACAGGTAGGCTCTCTGAACTTACCTCCATTGCCGATAGTTGCGTATGCTGACGCCATCTCAACAGTGCTGACACCATATGTAAGACCACCAAGTGATGCCGGCAGATAATAATCGCTCTTAACTATTCTCTGGAAATGCATATCCTTCAGATACTGAAGTCCGACCTCCGGAGTAAGCTCCTCAAAAAGCTGCCAAGCTACGGTATTTAACGAATGCTCAACGGCAAACTGGATCGGAACTTTTCCATAATAATGTCCGCCTGAGTTGTCGGGGCCTCCTTCGAATTTATGATCGTCAACTACCGTATGTCTGCTCTTTCCTCTTTCAAGGGACGGCGTATACACTACCAAAGGCTTGATCGTAGAACCCGGCTGCCTAAACGCCTGGAACGCTCTGTTAAGCGTATAGCCTTCATTTTTCTGAGACCTTCCTCCGACTATAGCTACCACTCTTCCGGTTTCGTTATCGATGCAGGTAGCTGATCCCTGCATTTTGTAAACGCCTTTTTTTGTTTTTTCCTTGAATTTTTTCAGGTTATCATCTACTGCTTTTTGCAGCTGTTTTGTTTTTGACAGATCGATGGAAGTATATATCCTATAGCCTTTGTTTCTGAGCATCTGCTCAGCCATAGATCTTTCTTCCTCGTACATTTCATTGTACTGCTGTTCATCCTCCTCATCCGCAAAGCTGTAGCGGAATTCAAATCCATTTTTTTCCATCAGCTTTTTGATAGCGCAGTACGAAATAAATGTCTCTATGTAATCCCTTTTTTTCACTTCCCTGATATTTAATACTATTTTCTGATCGTGTGCCTGATCGTACTCTATCCTGTTTATAACACCGTCAGCAAGCATCTGATCGAGAATTCTGTTTTTACGCGATACTGTGTTTTTGTATCGTTTCAGCGGATTGTATAACGACGGGTTGTTGGGGATAGCACACAAAAATGCCAGCTCACCCAAGGTCAGATCCTTGCATGATTTTGAAAAATACCCCTTCGCCGCTGCTTCAATTCCATAGTAACCATTCATAAAATATATGGAATTTAAATAAAACTCAAGTATCTCATCTTTTGAGAATTTTTTCTCAAGCTCCATCGCAAGGAATATCTCTTTTACCTTTCTCTCAACCGTCTTTTCGGAATTCAAAAATACTCCTCTGACAAGCTGCTGAGTTATGGTTGACGCACCCTGTGTAGGCTCTCCGCTGTTTTTGACCATTGCAAATCCGGCACGAATGATACCCATCAGGTCGATACCGTTATGCGAATAAAACTTTTTGTCCTCAGTAACTATAAATGCATCCTTGACATACTGTGGGATTTTGTCTATCGGAAGATAATATGTATCTTTGTCTCCTTTTAGTAATGCTATCTGTTTGCCGTGATTATCATAAGCGATGGAGGTTTCCGAAACCCTGAAGTCATCAGCAGTTACATCCTCCATTATTTTCTTTGCATTTTCCTGCGCTGCAAAAACCATGTCGCCGTATTTGAAATACAAAAATACTCCTATGCCAAGTATAGTCAGCAAAATAAGGAGTATAAAAATCTTCACCCCAAGCCAGAACTTGCGATGCTTTTTCTTTCTTTTTTTATTGCCTTTTTTGTTGTTTTTGCCGTTTGAAGAAGGCTTTTTTGCGCCGTCCAGCTCTTCAGTACGCTGTCTTTTGTCAGACCTTCTTCTTCCGCCTTTTTCATCGATGTAATCCGTAGTCATACTTCACGTCTTTCCGGAGATTCAGTTCTCCATTTCAGCAATTATATAACTATATATTTCATCTGCGCGCTTTGCCCAGGTGTGTTTTTCAACGGCTTTTTTGTAACCTTGTCTCTGTATGTTTTCCCAAAGCTGTCTGTCATTAAGTAGTGCTTTTACCCTGTCGGTTAGCATTTCCATTTTTTCAAGATCATAGTACACTACATCTTCAAAATCAAAGAGTTCATTTTGCAGATATTCACTTTTGTCGGTGACACACACCGCTCCGTTTAACATTGAATTAAACACTCTGTCGTGTGCCCCTCGTTTAAACCAAGGCATGACATTTAGCGATATTTTTGACTGCCTTATCCTTTCAAGACACTCCCTTGAGTCAGTCATATCATGGATATACAGCAAGTCTTTTTTGTTGACCTCAAGCGTCTCCCATCCGGCTCCGTATACATGCACGGGGATTCCTGCGTCAACCAGAGTTTTTACCGCTTTTCCTCTGAAATAATGCCTTATATACAGATCTATCATGATCATATATGGCATTGTATTTTTTATGCCTTCCTCATCCGCTTCTTCGAAATTATCACGGATATGCTTTTCTATCGTTGATGTCAATTCCTTCGATGGATGGTCGATAAAATCTCTCAATATATCACGATAAAATTTCTCGTACTCCGGTCCGTTTCTCGTTATGAGATGTTCGTAATTATCCGGCGGATTGTAATTAGCCGTGAACACAACCTCTGTTTTTCTATCATCCCATCCGGGCATTTTTCCGCTGTCAAGCTCCGTCCCCGCAAGTGGCAAAAAAGGCCCGACTTTAATCTCAGGGAAAAACCTTTTTATATAATCCTCATGCTCTTTGTCGATCGAGCACTGCACATAGTCTGCCGGGAGATAAGGCAAAAACTTGTGATAATAAAACGGATGATCCACAACTATATTTATAAATGGAATTCCACGCTTTTCAAAGTAATTTATCTGTCCTTCTTCGCTTAAAAACTCCTCTCCGCTGCATCCGTTGAAATTGAAACTGACACATACCGTTGTATCTTTTTCAATGAATTTTTCAAGCTGCTCAAATGAGTTTTTTTCATCACGAAGGTCATAAAAAAATGTTTTGATCCCGAGCTTTTCAAACTCTTTTCCCATCTGTATGGAAAAATACATAAGAGTTTCTATTCCACCCGAAAAAAGAACGATCTTTGTTATCACTGCGTAGCCAATCCTTCCGGCATATGAGTTGTCTTTTCAGGCTCTACTACAATGCGGTTTCTACCGCCTCTTTTACCGTCATAAAGAAGTCCGTCCGCCCTTTCCATAACTTCTTCAAAGTACTCTCCGGGGTTTTTGTTTGTGACTCCCATAGTCATTGTTACGGAGAATTTTTTGCCTTCGTAATCAAACTCTTTTGCTCTGATGCGTCCTGTAACCTTCTGAAGTTTTTTCACAAGCTCATCCCTTGTTCCGTCGAAGCAGATGAGGAACTCCTCTCCGCCCCATCTCGAAACAAATCCTCCGCCTGCGAACTCCTCTTTTAAGCATGCCGAAACGAACTTCAAAACCTCGTCACCCATATCGTGACCGTAGTTGTCATTGACAGCTTTGAACCAGTCTATATCGCCCATCGCCAGGGCCATCTCGCCGGTCTCCCAGGTATTTCTGATCCTGACATAGGTCGCTCTTCTGTTCAAAAGTTTGGTAAGCGGATCCCTTGATATCATATCATCAAGCGCCACCTCTACATGAACTGCATACTCACCCATATCGGCTATCTCGTCATTGCGGACAAGCACCTCCTGAGGCATCTCCGATGTGAAATCCCCACCTGCAAGCCTTCCGAGGAAAAGCTTGATAGCTTTGATCGCAGCGACCATTTTTGATGAAGAAAGATAGCATATAAATCCTGCAAGCAGTATGACAAAAATGCTTATAAGGATGTTGCCGACTATCATATATTGTGTCGAAACGCTCACGCTGGATGTAGGTCTGCCGGCAAAAACCATTCCCGTAATCTCACCGTCATCGTTTATGATCGGGACATAATACCCATAAAATGATACGCCGTCGATGTTTATGTCGGTCCCGAAATAGTCCTCTCCTTTGCCGTATACCGTATCAAGCACTCCCTCGGGCGCGGTAGTTCCGGTAAGCCTGTTGCCTTCATCATCAACTATAGTCGTAAGTCTTCTCTCAGTACCGTAGTAGATCGTCACATCATTACCTGTATCTGTTTTTATATCATCAAGTATCCTGTAATCCGATGTGATATTTGTCTCACCTTTTTTCAATACTCCTCCGGTGTATGTAAACTCTCCGCCATCAAGAGTATTGTAGGTGGAAAGAAGGTTATGCGCCTGTCCGGAAAGTGCCTTCTCGACCTCATAATCCATTCCTTCTTTTACCGAAAACTGACTGTATATAGTGATAGCGATACCAAGCAAAAGAATGGGGATCACTCCGACCCTCATGACGGTATATACTATGCTTTTGCGACGTGGTCCCTGACCGTCATCGGTATAATCCGAATGATGTTCTTTCAACCGAATCCCTCCTGATAAACATTTTTATGTAAAAACCAACATTATCATATTTGATACTATATCGACGCCAATGCCCTATCACTCGTCCTCCTGCGGAAGAGCGACTTTTCTTTTGACGGTGACCGTCTCATCAAGGCAGGCAAAAATCTCGTCGACTTTTTCTTTTTTCATCCTCGGTGTGATAAAGCTTACTATCGGAACTATGATAAGTCCTGCAACCATAGCGATCGCTCCTGCGTTGATAGGCGACCCGATAAACGGATAAAACATATTTACCACAGTGATGCCGATACCGCATACAAAGCTTGCCCACACGGCGGCTTTTGTGACGCGTTTCATATACAGACCATAGAGGAACGGCGCCAAAAATGCTCCCGCGAGCGCTCCCCAGGATATACCCATAAGCTGCGCTATAAATCCCGGAGGATCGAGCGCGATCACAACTGAGATCACGATGAAAAATGCCAAAAATAATCTCATGCAAAGCACCTGACTTTTTTCCTTCATGTCTTTTTTGAAAAGAGGTTTGATAAAGTCAAGTGTAAGTGTCGAACTCGATGTGAGCACCAGACTCGAAAGAGTTGACATTGATGCAGAGAGCACAAGCACGATAACTATTCCGATCAGGATATCCGGCAATGATGAAAGCATAGCCGGTATGATCGTATCGTATTTGACTGTTCCGTCTGCGGCAGCCTGAATTCCCGATATCTGTGAGAACCCTCCGAGGAAATAGCATCCTCCTGCAACTACTATCGCAAATATCGTCGAGATGATAGTTCCTGTCTGTACAGCCTTCTCATCCTTGATAGCATAGAATTTTTGCACCATCTGAGGAAGTCCCCAGGTACCCAGCGATGTAAGTATGACTACTCCAAAAAGCCCCAACGGGTCAGGACCGAAAAATGAAGCGTACGCTCCCGGCATCACATCAGAAGGCACAGCAGCGAGCTCTTTGATTGCGGAGATAAATCCACCATGTCCGGAAAGAACCGCGCCGATCACGACTACGATACCGACAAGCATGACTATTCCCTGTATAAAGTCATTTAACGCGGTAGCCATATATCCGCCTACAATTACATATACTCCCGTAAGCACTGCCATACCGATAACGCAAACCTGATAAGGTATGTCAAAAGCCATTTCAAAAAGGTTTGACAATCCGTTGTAAACAGAAGCCGTATATGGGATCAAAAATACAAAAGCGATCATCGAAGCTGCTACCCTGAGTGCTTTGGAATCAAATCGCTTACCAAAAAAGTCCGGCATAGTCATCGAATCAAGATGCTTGGTCATAATCCTTGTTCTTCTTCCGAGCACAACCCAAGCTATGAGAGAACCGATAACTGCGTTCCCTATACCTATCCAGGTAGATGCAAGTCCGTATTTATATCCGAACTGCCCCGCATAGCCGACAAAAACCACCGCCGAAAAATACGAAGTTCCATACGCAAATGCCGTAAGCCATGGTCCTACAGCTCTTCCTCCGAGTACAAATCCTCCTACATTTGTCGCGTGTTTTCTTGTGTAAAAACCGATCCCGATCATTACCGCAAAAAACACTACCAGAAGTATGATTTTGATAACCACTTTTCCTTCCCCCAAGATCATAATTAATAAAATATGCGCTACAGCCGAATCTCCCAAGCCATAAGCGCATACATTATATCATATTTTAATGTGTTTGTAAAGCATTTTCTATCTTAGTAGAACCTTGTGAAAACCTATGAAGTCGTATCTGCTGCGATCATTTTTTCGAGATCCTGCGTCACCGTCATCTAAATAAAAATATACTTTAGCAAAAATAGCGCCGCCAAAACATACATTACCGGTTTGATCGTTTTTGCTTTTCCGCAGAAAAGACTTATCAAAACATAAGAAATTATTCCAAGCGAAATCCCCTCTGATATACTGTAAAACAGTGGCATAACAAGTATGCAGATATATGCAGGAGCAGCGGAAATCCAGTCCTTTTCGCCCATTTTTATGTCCGTAACAGTCGAGAACATGACAAATCCCACAACCACCAAAGGAGGTGCCGTAGCAAAAAGAGGAATCGATGTGATAACCGGTGCAAAAAGCATTGACACCAAAAATAATGCCCCCGTCGTTACAGCGGTAAGCCCGGTCCTTCCTCCTGCCCCTACTCCCGCTGCCGACTCGACAAACGGAGCCGTGGTCGAGCATCCCATCACCGAACCGGTCATCACGGCTACGGAGTTTGCCACCATCGCAGACCGCATTTGGGGGAGCTTGCCTTTTTCATCAAGCATCCCTGCTTTCAGGGACACACCGATAAGCGTACCCACAGTGTCAAAAAAGTCAACAAACAAAAATGAAAACATAATGATGATAAAGTTTGCAATTCCCACCGTATCAAGCATCTTGAAATCAAAACAGGAGGCAAAGGTTTTTCCAACTGCAGAAAAATCCGTAATTCCAAACGAAGGATACAGTGAATAAAAACCTTGCGCTTCATTTGGCACATATATCCCTGCCGCCTGCGCAAGCATCCCTATGCACCATGTACCTGCAACGCCAACAAGAAGTGCAATTGGAACTCTTTTTATGTACAATACAAAAGTGATCAGTATCCCTATGATTGCTATGATGGCGCATATACCTGCCGTGTGGAAATCCTCCTTGATATCAACAGGCGCAACAAGCTTCGATCCGGCAACCACAAGACCTCCGTTTTGGAGTCCGATAAATGCGATAAAAAGTCCTATCCCGACCGTTATAGCCTGCTTGATGGACAGCGGTATAGCCTCCACTATGGCATTTCTGACCGGCGTAAGTGCGATTATCAGAAAAATGATCCCCTCGACAAACACAGCCAAAAGTGCAACCTGCCATGGCACGCCCATGGAATCACAAACCGTGTAAGCAAAAAATGCATTTAGCCCCATCCCCGCCGAGATAACAAATGGGAGATTTGCAACCAGTCCCATCAGAAGTGTTCCCACAAATGTCGCCGTACAGGTAGCGATCAAAACCGCTGTTTCGTCCATACCGGTACTTGACAGTATCGTGGGATTGACCGCAATGATATAAGCCATAACCATAAACGTTGTGGCTCCTGCTATCACCTCGGTTTTTACGTTGGTGTTGTGAGTTTTTAGTTTGAATATTTTTTCAAGCATATAGTATCTCCGTTTCCATAGCGCTTTTTTTCCATAAAGCAGATCGCTACTAAACAAAAATGCTTTATTTTTTCATCTCACTTTTGTTTGAAGAAAAACAACTGTCCTCCAAATCTGAAATCAGTATCAGTATTAAACCCTGCAACAACGTATTTCAGATCGTCGGATGCATACAGCGAAAAGCATAGAGAGTCTGCGGTTTTGCTGCCTACAACATTCTTTTCAAAGAAAGGCTCACCCGTAGATGAATCATATACTCCGAATCCTCTGCCGTCCTTGATAAGTAGCTTTTTTCCGTCCTTACTCCAGCGGGCAACCATCGCAGAGTATCTCTCTTTAATCGTAAATACAGTGAGAAGCTTGCCTGTTTTCAGATCAAAAACAGCGGAATTAACAGGACTGTAGTCGCCTCCTTTGTCATCTCCCCACCACAGCTTTTTGCCATCAGGAGAAACGCTTAATCCCGTACCTCTGCAGTCAACCGGATAATCCCACACTTTTTTGCCTGTTTTTGCATCGAGAACAATGAGTGCATAACCGTCACTTTTTGTAGTGACAATATAATATTTGTCCGTGAGCACTGCTTCTGTGCCCCACCCCTGGATGAAGGATGACCATTTTTGTTCTCCGGTTGCGGTATCAAAAGCATAAGCAAAACCGCCACCCGCACTCATATAAATCGTACTGTCATCCGCAGAAAAATCAATAGTCCTTATCTGTCCCTCAACACAGGTGTTCCAAAGAAGCTTATTCTCCTTCCAGTCAAACAGCCAAAAATCTCCGTCAGTCGATGAATAAGCAAGAAGTCTGTTGTCGTTTGACAGTCTCGCGCAATAGCTTTCCCTGTAGTCATCTCTTTCATACACTTTGGTAAAATGATTCAATAACGGAAGCTGATCGGGAGTTCTGTACAACTCATTTCCTTCCTTGTCAAAAATAACCGCATTTGACTTTTTGTCACCCGCATACTCAGATGTAATAACGATATAGTTCCCATCATCTGACACATCCGCATACGGTGCTTCAGATGGTATAGCCTTTTGAAAAAGAACAGTTCCTGATTTATCAACTACAGTGAGTTTTCTTTTTCCCTCTGTTTGCTCTTTGGGTAGCAGTGTATGAAACGGAAGCGTTGCTATCACGCTACCGTCAGCGGATGCATCAAGCTCGTAAGCCTGGATTCCGAGGTTTATTTTTTTCGTTTGTTTATAGCTTATTTTTGAGGTTTGTTTTTTTAATTTAATTGTCTTTTTTATCTTCTTTTTTGATGGCTTTACTATGATTGTTTTTGTTTTGTATCCTTTCACTCTGGGAGTGATCGCATACTCGCTCCACATTTTTCTGTATTTACTGTAATAAGGCTTTACTTTCACACAATAATACCCTTTATTATTTGTAAATACACTGTTATGCATACACCATCCGGCAGAGATCAAAACATTTGCGTTTTTGATCGGTTTTCCTTTGGAGTTTTTGAGATAACCGCATATTTTTACGGTGCATTTTTTCCCTTTTGTAAGTGACTTTTGTGATATAGTTGTCACAGTTGATTCAATGCTTAATGAGTGCTTTGTTGCAGGGCCGAAAGAGCCTCTGTTATCAACCTCACCAATCTCAAAATTCATATCCAATGATACAGGTTTTTTTGAGTAATTTTTCATTCCGTCTTTGTTTAAAGCCTCTACTGTTATCTGCATCATTCTTTCGGATTTCGGTTGCAGGTTGAACCAGTTCGGCTGAGGATGTATCGTTCCCACCCACAAATGAGATTTGATACCTGAGGGTGCGTTTATTTTTATATCATTTATATCATTTAGATACTTGAAGCTTTTATATTTATCAGAAGTGTTTTTTACCAACACCTGATATATCATTATCCTGTCACAGGGCAGGGTGAATTTATACTCTTTTTCTCCCCACAACTCAATATCTCCGTATGTCCCAAGCTTTGTTGGATTTATCAGCTCGCACTGCGGATCTGCAGCAGCTTTTGTCTCACGACCGTATATGGCTACGGATACCACACAGATAAAATACGCCAAAACAATCATTCTAAATAATGCCTTCATACGTCTGCCTCCTTTTAACTCATCCTGCACAGATCACCGCGCTTTTGTCCACTATTGTATAATAATCCGAACTTGATCGTTCTTTTTTCTCAAAAAAAATATTTGCTTTATTATTATACTACAATTTCATCCATATATCAATGAGGATTATATCATTATAGGTTACTATTCACGGTCAACCTTTATCTTATCTCTTGTTTTTCCGACCTCAATATGATATACTGATATTGCTTTACTGAAAGTGATCTACATCATAATTGCATTATTTCAGGGAGAGAATAGCCTATGGATTTTCAAAATGTTGCAGACAGTCTCGGTGCTATGACTTGCATTATGTCAGTTGAAAAAATCGGTGATAACGACTATGGAAAGCTTCGCGTCGTAGCCGGTAACAAAGCGTATATAGATTCGATCGAGCATCCGGCTCCCGGAACCGAAATGCTTACAGATAAATTCACTCCGGGTCTTGAGTACACCGCATATCTCTCCAGAGATCTGAATTTCGAGGCAGCTTGCTATCAGGCCGCTATTCAAAAAAAATGTGTACATTCCTATGTGCATCCTGACAGGATGCCCGTTTGGCTTAACCTTACATTTTTGCCTTTGTATCCGGATGACGGAAACATCTGTTATTGCACTTATACAATGGAGATAAATTTCAAACCTGACACGAAAAAGATCACATCCGGGATTTCATCAGAGACAGCATCCTCTGTACTTGAAACCTGTATCAAGCTCCGCGGAACTACGGATTTTCGTACCACAGTCAAGGATGTCATAAACGATATACGCGAAATATGCGATGCTGAGTACTGCTGTGTTATGCTTATGTATGATCTTTCAAGAACATGCGAGGTTCTCGGCGAGTCATTCCGCAAGGGATCAAAACTTTTGCCTATGGACACCTATCTCGATGAAAGCTTTTATGATCTGGCGGACTCCTGGGAAGAAACCGTTATATCCGGAAGCAACTGCCTTATTGTAAAAGATGAGCACGACATGAAAATCGTCAAGGAGCGAAATCCTGTATGGTATAAATCACTAACATCTGCTTCCGCACACAACATCGTACTTTTCCCTCTCAGGAGCAGAAATCAGCTTTTGGGATATATGTGGGCACTGAATTACGATACCGATAACGCAATGCATATCAAAGAAACCCTGGAACTGACTTCATTTATCCTCGGTTCTGAAATCGCAAATCATATGCTTTTGGACAGATTAAAGATCCTCAGTTCGAAGGATATGCTGACGGGCGTGTTAAACAGAAACGAAATGAATAATCTCGTCGATGAGCTGAGCCGTGACGAGGACTCCAATCAGTCGATCGGTGTTGCTTTCACCGATCTGAATGGTCTAAAAACAATTAATGATACAGAAGGTCATCCCGCAGGCGATCTGATGCTTAAAAATGCCGCAAACGCTCTTCGGGAGGTATTCGACGAGGATACTATATTCCGAGCAGGCGGAGATGAGTTCTCCATACTCATCAAAGGTGTCACACACGATGAAATGGCCAAAAAAATCTCTCAGGTTCGTGAGGTCTCAGAAAAGTATGACAAGGTAAGCTTTGCTATCGGATTTCACGTCGAAGAAAACTGCAAAAATGTCCGCACCGCACTTCGTCTCGCAGATGAAAACATGTACAAAGACAAAGCGGAGTATTACAAAAAATTCCCTGAGAAAAAAAGAGTTGTTCGCGATTTGATAAACATAAAATCAGCTTCCGATGATTAAATCGGAAGCTGTTATTTTTTTTTACTTATTTACTCCTTCAGCGAGCTCAAGCCTTACCAAAGACTTTCTGAGCGCAAGCTCCGCGCGAGACATGTTTATGTTCTCGTCTGAGCTTTTGAGCCTTCTCTCGGCACGATCTCTGGCCTCCTTGGCGCGTTCGACATCAATCTCTTCGGGCCACTCGCACGACTGAGCAAGTATAGTCACCTTGTCACCGGTGATTTCCATAAAGCCCTCCAAAACAGCTGCCTCTTTTGTATTGTTCTCAGGCTCGCTTATCGTCAGGACACCCGGTGCAACTATGGTGGTTAACGGGATATGACCGGCAAGTATACCGATATCTCCCTCCGTGGTGGTAAGCTCGACCATCTCAACATCTCCCGAGTAGAAGACGCGTTCAGGTGATATTACTTCCAATTTAAACTGATTTAATTCAGCCATAGATTATTCTCCTGGTTAATTATGTCTGATAACGAGTTACTATTTAAACTTACAGACTTTTGTATCATCGTCAGTGCACGAATCCGGCGCATCAGGCTGATTTAGACTCCTTGAAGCGTGCTACTACATCATCGATACTTCCTGCATTGAGGAAGAAGTTCTCAGGAATCTCATCATGCTCACCGTTCAATATCTCGCGGAATCCCTGAATAGTATCAGAAATCTGAACGTACTTTCCGGGAAGGTTAGTAAACTGCTCTGCCACGTGGAATGGCTGTGACAGGAACCTCTGAACCTTACGAGCACGGTTTACAAGGATTTTTTCATCCTCAGAAAGCTCGTCCATACCAAGGATGGCGATGATATCCTGAAGTTCTTTGTATCTCTGAAGTATCTCCTGCACTCCGCGGGCTATCTCATAATGATCGTTTCCTACGATACGCGGATCGAGCATTCTTGATGTGGATGCAAGCGGATCAACCGCAGGATAGATACCAAGCTCGGCGATAGAACGCTCAAGCACGGTTGTCGCATCCAGATGCGCAAATGTTGTTGCAGGAGCAGGGTCCGTAAGGTCATCCGCAGGCACATACACGGCCTGAACAGATGTGATAGAACCATTTTTCGTTGATGTGATACGCTCCTGAAGTGCGCCCATCTCTGTCTGCAATGTCGGCTGATAACCAACGGCCGACGGCATACGTCCAAGAAGCGCCGAAACCTCAGATCCGGCCTGAGTGAAACGGAAAATGTTGTCAATGAAAAGAAGCACATCCTTTCCACCTTTGTCTCGGAAATACTCCGCCATCGTAAGTCCCGCAAGACCAACACGCATACGCGCTCCCGGCGGCTCATTCATCTGACCGAATACCATCGTTGTTTTGTCGATAACTCCGGACTCGATCATCTCATAGTACAGATCGTTTCCTTCACGGGTACGCTCTCCAACTCCCGTAAATACCGAGTAACCACCGTGCTCAGTAGCTATGTTTGTGATAAGCTCCTGGATAAGCACTGTTTTTCCGACTCCGGCTCCTCCGAAAAGTCCGATCTTTCCACCCTTTTGATACGGGCAGAGAAGGTCGATGACCTTGATACCGGTCTCAAGGATCTCAGCCTCTGTTGACTGATCCTCAAATGTCGGTGCCTCACGATGAATCGGATCGTATTCTTTTACCTGCGGTGCAGGTTTTTCGTCGATAGGCTCACCAAGAACGTTAAATATACGTCCAAGTGTCTCCTCTCCGACAGGAACGCTTATCGGTCCTCCGGTAGCTGTTGCATCCATACCGCGAACAAGTCCGTCTGTCGGTCCCATCGCGATGCAACGCACCGTATCATCACCCAGATGCTGAGCAACCTCTACCACGAGGGTTTCTCCATCGGCTTTGTTTATTTTGATAGCTTCGTAGATGTCGGGAAGCTCGCCATTTTTGAACTTGATGTCAAGAACGGCTCCGATGATCTGTGTGATGGTTCCGATATTGTTTTTGTTTTCTTCCATTGTTAACCTCCACTCTACTCGATGGCCGATGCCCCTGCCACAATCTCAGTAAGCTCCTGAGTGATTGCTGCCTGACGGGCACGGTTATACTGCAACCCCAGCTTGTCTATCATCTCCTCAGCATTTGATGTCGCGTTGTCCATCGCCTGCATACGGGCTCCGTTCTCACTGGCTGTTGCCTCTACCAAAGCTCCGAAGATAAGCGAATTCATATACATCGGTATGATGTAATTCAAAGTCTCTTCCTCTTCCGGCTCATAATTCATAAGCGCAACGGCGCCTTTCGGCTCATCTGTCTTTTGTTTTGCTTCATCCTCCGAGGATGAGCCTCCCATTTCTGAGGACTCATTTAAATCCTCTTCCGTAAAAGGAAGTATCTTCATAAGTCTGGGAATCTGAGTCACGGTGTTTTTGAATACCGTATACGCCAGATATACCTCGTCGATCTTTCCGTCCACCAGATCAGATGTAACTGTTTTTCCGATGGAAACCGCATCTCCGAAAAGAGGCTTGTTCATAACCTCGGAAAAATCTCCGCTAAGTGTATATCCAAGTCTTCTCAATGACTCAAGACCTTTTTTACCCACGGGATAGATCACGGTGTTTTCTTTGTCAAATCCACCACCGGTGACAAGCTTCACTACATTTGAGTTGTAGCCGCCCGCGAGCCCTCTGTTGGATGTGATGACGATGATGCCCGTTTTTTTCGGGCCTTCTTTTTCGCCTGTGCCTAAGTACGGATTGTTGACATTGCCTGATTTGGCGAGCATGGTCGAAACCGTTTCATACATTTTTTCAAAATACGGTTTTGACTCATCCGCACGGCCCTTGGCTTTTTGAAGCTTTACGGTTGAAACAAGCTTCATCGCCTTTGTTATCTGCGACGTTGATGTGATACTCTCACGGCGTCGCTTGATATCTCTCATTGAGGCCATTAAAAATCCTCCTTACGCGCTTTCTTTATTGTAAGAACGTTTTTTTGAAATCTTCAATCGCAGAGATAAGCTTTTTCTCAGTATCATCGGAGATAACCTTTTCATCCTTGATAGTTGCAGGTATCTCCGGATGCTTCGAATCAAGATAATCAAAAAGTCCTTTTTCGAATTCAAGCACATCCTCTACCGGGATATCGATCAGATACTGCTTCGTAGCAGCATAGATGATGATAACCTGATACCAAACAGGAAGCGGTGCATACTGACCCTGCTTGAGGATCTCACGGATCCTTTCACCCTGATCAAGCTGTCTTTTTGTCTCTGCATCCAGATCCGAACCGAACTGTGAGAATGCCGCAAGCTCTCTGTACTGGGCAAGCTCTATACGGATAGGACCTGCTATTGATTTCATAGCTTTTATCTGCGCGGAACCACCGACACGGGATACCGAAAGTCCGGGGTTTACCGCAGGACGGAAACCGGAGTTGAACATCTCGGTCTCCAGATATATCTGTCCGTCTGTGATGGAAATAACATTTGTCGGAATGTATGCCGACACATCTCCCGCCTGAGTCTCTATGATCGGAAGCGCTGTAAGTGATCCACCGCCAAGTTTATCGGAAAGCTTTGCGGCACGCTCCAAAAGACGAGAATGCAAGTAGAAAACGTCTCCGGGGTACGCCTCACGTCCCGGCGGACGCTTCAAAAGCAGTGACAGTGTACGATAAGCAGTAGCGTGCTTTGACAGATCATCGTAAACGATGAGCACGTCTTTTCCTGCTTCCATCCACTCCTCACCCATAGCACATCCTGAATAAGGTGCTATATACTGAAGCGGTGCAAGCTCCGAAGCGGTAGCTGCAACGACTGTTGTGTAGTCCATCGCGCCATACTCTTCAAGAGTTTTTACCAGGTTTGCGACCGTAGAGGCTTTCTGACCGATCGCTACATATATACAGATCACATCCTGATCCTTCTGGTTGATAATAGTATCTATGGCAATAGCCGTCTTTCCCGTCTGACGGTCACCAATGATAAGCTCACGCTGTCCTCTTCCGATCGGCACCATCGAGTCTATAGCTTTGATACCTGTCTGAAGCGGAGTATCAACTGACTTACGGGCGATGACACCCGAAGCCACACGCTCTATCGGACGAAGTTTATCTGTATTTATGGGACCTTTGCCGTCGATAGGCTGACCGAGAGCGTTTACTACACGCCCCATCATTGCGTCACCTACAGGCACGGTCATAACTCGTCCGGTGGTCTTTACTACATCTCCTTCGGCAATTCCTGAAGCATTACCGAGAAGCACGGCTCCGACATTGTCTTCCTCAAGGTTGAGCACCATTCCGTATACCTCGCCGGGAAACTCCAAAAGCTCTCCCTGCATAGCCTTTTCAAGGCCGTGTATACGCGCGATACCGTCTGCAACCTGAATAACGGTTCCGACATTGGCAACCTCGAATTCCGTACTGTATTTTTTGATCTCTTCCTTGATCACTGAACTGATCTCTTCAGGTTTTAAATTCATATCGTCTATACACCTTCTTTCCTACTCCAAGCTTACAGTCTGACTCCTGACAGCTGCCTCGAGAGACTGTCAAGTTTTGATCTGATACTGTTGTCAAGCACCTGATCTCCTATACGGATAACCATACCGCCGAGCAAGGATTTGTCTGTTTTGTAGTTCATCTCAAGCGATGCAAAATCTGTTACTTCGAGCACTCGTGCTTCGACTTTTTTGCGATCTGCGTCAGAAAGAGGAGCCGGAGTTTTGACTTCAACCACCCCGATCTTTTTCTTTTCCTTTGCGCGTTCGTCAAAATACTTCAAAACACTCGGAAGCTCTCCGATACGATTTTTGCGAATCATGACATCCAAAAGTCCCATGACATCTTTCGAGAGCTTATCTTTAAAAATGCTCTCGACGAGCTCCTGTTTTTTCTCCATTGACATATCAGGGTGCTTCAACGTCGGAAGAAAATCAGGGTTTGCGCTGAGGGATTCGGATAACACGCGAACCTCGTTCCAGATGCCGTCGAGATTGTTGTCCTCAACAGCGATCTCAAACAACGCATCGCCATATACCTTTGACACTAGCTTTGCCATTTGTGATCACCCATTTCTTTCAGTGTCTCGTCCACAAGCGCTGCCTGAGTGCTCTCATCCATGGAGTTCTCCACAAATCTACCTGCCATCTGAGTCGCTACCTGAACGATTTCCTGCTTGATCTCATCCTTAACCTTGTCCTTCTCCAAAGAAGCTTCTTTTTCGGCACGGGTTATGATCCTGTGTGCCTCGGCATCAGCTTCACTGATGATCTCAGATTCTCTTGCTTTAGCCGCTTTGCGCGCCTGCGCCATAAGCTCTTCGGATTCCTCTTCAACCGCGGAAAGCTTTTTGTCGTACTCCTCTTTCATCTCGAGTGCCGACTCTTTTGCTTTTGCTGCTTCATCGAGCTGATCTTTGATAAAAGCTTTTCGCTTCTCGATCATTTTTCTCGCAGGGTTAAAAAGGAGATAGGAGAGAAGGATAAATAGCACCAGCATCGCTATAAGCGTGATGCCTGTGTCGAATAAAGTCTGGGCATCTAACCCAAATATTCTTGGATCCAACTGTATACCTCCTTATAAATAAGACCTGTTTGCGCCTTATCCTTGGTTAATTCTTTTTCTTGAACTGTTTTTAAGTCCGCCTTTCATTACGGAAGAAGCGGATTTGCAAACAGAAGGATCATAGCTACCGCAAGTCCATACAGACCTGTTGTCTCGGCAACCGCCTGTCCCAAAAGCATGGTTGACATAACCTCGCCTCTTGCTCCCGGGTTGCGTCCAACTGCTGATGCACCATAACCTGCCGCGATACCCTGTCCTACACCGGGTCCGATACCGGCGATAACTGCCAGGCCTGCTCCGATTGCAGATGCTGCTCTGATGATTGCTTCTGTCATTTCCATAATTATTTCCTCACTTTCTGCCGCTGTTAGCGGACTTAATTTTTATTTTATTATTGATAATTATATCCTCAATCATCTAAATCGGCTGCATTTAAAACGACGCTGACTGCAATAATTACTCTAATT